>CASELB010000032.1 GCA_949288685.1 uncultured bacterium | reverse complement strand
TCTTGCCGGTTCACACATGTTATCTGCCGGCTACCTTCAAATGCCTATGGTTGGTGTAACAATGTTGTGGTCTTACGGGTATTACGACCAAAGAATTAGTCACAACGGTCAGGTTGAAGTTGCTTATATCAGAAAATATTATGATTTCTTAACTGATACCGGTATTACTGTTGAAGTAGATTCTTTCGGTGAAAAAGTTAAAGTTAAAGCATATCTCGTTCCGCCGGAATTGTTTGGAACCTGTCCTGTTTACCTCTTAACAACTGATGTTGAAGGTAACAGCGATTGGGCTAAGAGTATTTCCTACAAACTTTATGATGGAAATGAAAAAATCAGAATCGCACAGGAAACAGTGCTTGGTGTTGCAGGTATCAGAGTATTGCAAGCAGCAGGTTACAACTTTGACGTTGTTCATATGAACGAAGGTCACGCGCTTCCTGCAGCATTTGAACTTTTAAGACAATATAACGGCAACCTTGATGAAGTTAAAAAGAAAACCGTATTTACAACTCACACTCCTGTTGCGGCAGGTAACGAAGTTCACTGGGTTGATACACTTTTAGGCGGCGGTTTCTTTGCCGGATGTTCAAGAGAACAAGCTGTTGAGTTAGGCGGCGAAAACTTCTCTCTTACAGTTGCTGCATTAAGAATGAGCCGTATTGCTAACGCTGTATCACAGCTCCACGGTCTCGTTGCTAACAAAATGTGGGAATGGGTTGACGGCAGATGTCCGATTAGAGCTATTACTAACGCTGTAAACCTCCACTACTGGCAAGATAAACGTATGAGCGGAGTTGCATCATTTGACCATCTCTTAAGAGTTAAACGTGAAATGAAAGAAGAACTCTTTAAATATATCGCAAATGTTGCCGGTAAGAGATTTGACCCGGATGTTTTAACTATTACCTGGGCAAGAAGATTTGCTGATTACAAACGTGCGTGGTTAATCTTTATGGACAAAGACAGAATTAACAAGCTGTTAGATGAAAATAAAGTTCAGCTTATCTTTGCAGGTAAATTCCACCCTGATGATGTAATGGGTAAAGAAATGTTTAACAAACTTCTTAACCGTTCACACTCTTTGAAGAATGTTGTAGTTCTTCCGGGGTATGAATTGCAGCTTTCCGGCATGTTAAAGAGAGGTACTGATGTATGGTTAAATACTCCGTTAAGACCGTTTGAGGCATCAGGTACTTCCGGTATGTCCGCAAACGCTAACGGTGCACTTCACCTGTCTATTTATGACGGGTGGGCTGTTGAAGGTACATTCACAGGTATCAACGGCTATACTGTTGAGTATGAAGGACTTGACGATGAAATGCCATGGGAAGAACGTCACTGGAAAGACCACGAATGTATTATGAATATCATCGAAAATCAAATCATTCCGACTTACTATAATAACAAACAGGAATGGGCAAGGTTGATGAGACAGGCTATCAGAACTTCTGAAGCGTACTTCAATTCTGACAGAATGGTTGTTGAATATTATAACCGTCTGTATAAACCAATCGCTCACGATGATACAAGTGCCGGTGAAAAGAGAAAAGAAATGAGTATTTCTGAAACTCCTACATTTGATGCCTGGACATTCTCTAACATCAAGTAATGGCGGTACAAAAAACTTTAAACAAAAAGGCTTGCATTTACTGCAAGCCTTTTTACATTATACCAGTTTAATTGCATCTTCAATATCGTGGTTTAAAGTATAGACATCAATTTTACTTTTTACTGCTGGGAGTAGATTTGCGTGTACATCTTCGTATTTAACCACGCCCTGCTTAAGCATTTCAAGCTGTATTTCCGGTGATTGTGTATTCTTGAATAAGCCAAGTTTTTGACTTTCGTTAAGTCGTGCGTAGAACTTTTTAACGTCTTCTTTTTTTGCGTTTTTAATTACTTTTTCTACATCCTGGATACTTCTGCAATCTTTGAATGCCGTAACTGTATTACCTGATGTTTCAGCCTGCGGAGCGGTTGTATATCTGAAACTTCCGCGTGAAGTTTCCTGTGTAGTATCTTTTTTATTATATTTTGTAACAAATGTACTTTGGTCGTCTGTTTTTGTTTGTTCAGTTTTTACTTCTGCTGTTTCTGTTTCTGAAACAGGTTTTGTTTCTTCTGTTTTTTCA
Organism: uncultured bacterium; assembly: GCA_949288685.1. Lineage (GTDB taxonomy): Bacteria > Cyanobacteriota > Vampirovibrionia > Gastranaerophilales > Gastranaerophilaceae > CALUTH01. The sequence continues at coordinate 9,498 of CASELB010000032.1, read as the reverse complement.
GTTGGTTCAACTATTTCCGGGGTTTGTTTTTCAACAGTGGTTTTTACATCATTCGTTTCAGGTTCGGTTTCCTTTTCTTCAACGCCCAGTTTCTGCAGGTATTCTTTTTGAATTCTTTTAATATTTTCCTGCGTGAATAAGTTTCTTACATTTTCATATTCGGATTGTTGTAATTTTTCCATTGCATCCTTACGTACTTTTTCCGGTGCAATGTTTGCTACATGGTGTGTTACCTCATTAACAACTTTTTCGTATTCGTGCATATTATTAGCAGTGCAGGTGTATGCTTCAGCCTGTTGTGATTCATCCAAGTATTGAATTTGTCTTGTTGTTTCAATACCTAATGAGGTTTTTGTTTCATCTGTATAATTTTGGTTTGCAACGATACCTGCGGTTGTAGCATTAACAACTTCAGCCTGCTGTTCAATTGCGCAATTTGGTAATTGTTTAATGACTTCTCTGGTTGGTTCTGCTGTTTCGGAATGCAGAGTAATACTTCCTGCAATAGGTGCCTGATTTTCTGCGTGCATATTTGCTAAATTTCTCGCATAACCGATTCTTACGTCATCATCACCATATTGTGTATGTCTCATTGCTATTGCATGTTGTTCCTTGATGTCTTTTATTCTCGCAACAACTTCGCCGGCTTTTTGACGGAATTTCTTTATTTCAGATTTCACATCCGTATCGGCTAATCTTTTTAAGTTTTTATCGCTTAATTCTTTAAAACTGTGTGCGTACTCTAAAACAGTTTCACTGTCGGTCAATTCGGCAACTTTGATAACGCCGCGTTTGTATAACTGTTCGGCGCCGTCTGCAATTTTACTTGCGGTTTTCTTGACCCCGTTCCACATTCTTTTGAGTAATCCCGGTTTTTCTTCTTTTTCCGGTTCTTTGGCGGGTTTTGTCTCATTAACAGTTTCAGATTTTACGATTTTATCGGACATATCCGTATCAATGGCATCTTCCGATACCATTGGAATAACAGTTTGGGCAGGGCTCGTCTGTGCCGCAGTTCCTGTTTGTGCGGTATTGTACCCTGAATTTACACTCTGGTCTTTATTAAGTTGTTCTAAATAAGTATACGTACTCATGCTTAATATTCCTGTGCTTAAATATATAAAGTATATAATTGATATGGAAATTTACTTCTTAGAGAAAAAATTTACAAAAGTTTACATCGCAACCTGCTTTATGATATATCTATGCGTAAAACACAATATAAACACTTGACAACCCCCTGTCATTACAGGATAATAACCATGAACTTATTTTTAAAACCACATTAAAAATAAGAAGTAGGATAGGAGAAGAAATATGAAGAAATTTTTGACTACTGCAGTTGTGGTTCTGGGTGTTGCTTCCATTGCGCAAGCAGGTCCTTGCCACAAAATTCCAAGCGTCGAAACTTATGCGCATCCGACACTTTTCCGTTCTCAGGCTCAAGCTCTTGTTGATGCTGACTCTGTTTACGTAACAGGTGCAAAGGCTTTAAAGCCTCATTTTGCGTTAAAAGTTAACAAAAAAGACAATGTGTTTATTGCTGCAAAAGCAAAAGATGTCTTAAAAAAAGTTTCTAAACGCCACGAAGATGCAGGTCTTGGCAAAATGGCAGTTAATGCGCCGACTATGCGTTCTGAAGTAGCTGCAATTCTTGCGGAAGGTTTAGATGTTGTAACTCCTGAAAATTACAGCCCGTACTCTGATATCAATAATCAGTACTGGGCAAAAGATTACATTTACAGAGTTACAGAAAAAGGTATTATGATTGGTTATCCGTCTGGTGTATTTAAACCGGATCAACCGATTACAAAAGCAGAAGTGTTTGCAACAGTTGCACAACTAATTAATGTTGAACACTCTCAAGGTACACCTATCTATTCAGGTTCAGAAGTTAAATTTATTCCTACCTGGGCAGAAGATTGCACAAACGAAGTTATTGCATCAGGCTTATTAAAAGCTCTTCCTGACCAGAAAGGTATTGTTGAAAATGAATTTTTAACTAAAGAACAGGTTGCTTACCTTGTAAGCTCATTAAGAGCAAACTGGGATTCTTTAACAGAGAACAGCGGTTTTGCTGATGCATGTCCTGCATCTCTGGGTTCTGTAAAAGTTAAAATGCTTGACAGATTGAGTGCAAAACATTCTAATATCGGTGATGCATTCCAGGCTAAAACTACAGAAGCTGCTACAATAGACGGTGTTGCATTCCCTGCAGGTTCTATTGTTAAAGGTAAAGTTGTTGCGGTTAACAGACCCGGAATTAAAAACCCCGGATTTATTAAAGTGAAGTTCAAAACTATTTCTAACGGCGATTGTGTAAAAGAATTGCCGAAGAGAGTTCAAGGGGTTGATGCAGATATTACTAAGAACCCGAACATCATTGCAAGAATTCTTGGTCTTCCGTTTAGCGCAGCAGGCAGAGTTGTTGGTGTTGTAGGTCGTTCAGGCGGCGCAATTGTTGACGTTGCAGGTAACGGTCTTGAACAATTAGGCGATAACCTCAGCAATACTTTTGTAGAAACTTGTTGTTTACACCCGGGACGCGGTGCTGCAAGTTTCGGTCAGGCTGTTGTTACAGTATTCAAAGGTGTGTTTGATATAACCAAAGTTGTTGTATCCGGCGCATTCGGTGTAGTTTATGAACTCTGTGATGATATTGTTTATTGCATAGTTCCGAGCTGCTCTAACAACTCCAGCTTGAATCCTGATGAAGAATTAACAATTATATTCTAATTTGGGATGTAAAAGTTAAACAGGTGTGATATTTTTATCACACCTGTTTTTTATTTTGTAAGTTTTGTTGATGTTATAATTCAGGTATGAAAAAGTTTATTTCAATTTTACTTTTATTTGTTCTGGGTTCAAATACGGTTTTTGCCCGTGATGAAAATCTGGGTTTCCGTGGACCTCTTAATTTCGCTCAGTGTAAAATGCTGGAACATGTTGTAACCTGTGAAATTCAGAAGTTTATGGGCGGGCGGGCAAAAGTCCGTTTTGTTTCTTACGGTGCGAAAGCACTTAGGCGCGGAATATTTAAGTCCGCTAGAATGAAGGGCAAAGACTTTAATCTTGACGGGATAAATATTTCCAGAATTAACATAGAAACGGTTACTGAAAATAACCGTCTTGATATTAATGATTTAAATAATGTAAAACTTATTACGGATATACTGGCAAAATATACTGCTGAAATTGATAATGATGATATTAAAACAATTATTGCCTCAAAGATGTATCAGAATGAAATTTCGAGGATTAATAAAAAACTTGCGCCATTTTTAAGAATTAATAATTCAGATATTTACTGCAAAAATAATCGTTTATTTATAAAATTGTATTTCACATCTGATTTAATCGGTACAAGTTTTGCGGTGAGTGTGTCAACAGATATTTATTCTGACGGTTACAAAACAGGATTTAATGATATAAAATTGAGTAAAAAAATCCAAATGGGACTTTCCGATAAAATTATTGAATTTATAGATGTTCTTAATCCTGTTAATTTTGTTGTAAAAGAACTTGATGATGCTAAAATCAGTACAACAGTAAAATCAATAAATATAGTTGATGACAAAATTCAAATATCTGGTATTATAAAGATATATAAGGATGAAAGATGAGCAGGAAAAAGAAACAAAAAAATAATCCGGCGGGAATGATAATTTCGCTTATACTAATAATTGCAATATGTTTTTGCGGTCTGTTTGTGTGGTTTAATCGCTATGAGTTTTTCCCAGCCTTGATTAAAAACGGTGTTTCTGTTTGTTTTCTCGGTAAAAACGGTGAAAATAAATTTGTTAAGTACAGTTATAATGAAGACGGAAAACAAACAAGATTTGAATTTGCGATACGAAAGTTAATAGAAGGTCCGTCGGATATTCAGCGCCTGTTTAATACTTACTCCGAAATTCCATCAGGAACAAAAATTCTTGCGGTTATTCAGGAGGATAATAAAAACATTATTGATCTTACGCCGGAATTTAATACAGGCGGGGGAACGGAAAGTATTTATAAAAAACTAAATCAAATTATTGAAACAGTTAATTTGAATACTGATAAACCGACGTATTTATTTATTAACGGTGTACAGACGGAAGTATTTGGCGGGGAAGGGATTATGATAACCCAGCCGTTAACAAAGGATTCATTGTAAGGCGTATGGAACAAGAGAAGAATTTAGATTACTACCTGAACCTTGATTGGACTTTAATAGAAGGAACGGATTTGGATTTTAACGGAAATCCGTATTATTACGTTGAAATTAAAGAAATCCCCAGTTTTACGTTTTGCGCAAAAACCCGCGAAAAAGCACTTGAAAATTATAAAACACAACTGCGGCTAATGTTAATGTTGATGCTTGAAGACGGGGAACATATAATTGAGCCGGGTGAAGAAACAGAAGATGATATTGATTGGGAAAGTATATGTCCGTAGAGGGTAAACTTAAAATATTTATAACTCCGCTTGATAAGAAAGATATTGATGAAGTTGATGCGGTTGCGCAAAAAGCGTATGGAACACATCACTGGTCAAAAGATTCTTTTTACAGCGAATTGCAAAACAAGCTGGCGCAATACTACATTGCGCGTTTAGAGGACAATACTCTTGCCGGTTTTGCAGGCTACTGGTGTATTATTGACGAAGCCCATATTACAACTATTGCCGTTGCGCCCGAGTTTACCAGAAAGCATATTGGTGAATCACTTTTAAAATCAATACTTGATGACTGCTATGAAAAGAAAGTTAAATACCTTACGCTGGAAGTAAGGGAAAGTAATATCCCGGCAATATCAATGTATGAAAAGTATGGTTTTCAGTCCTTTGGTGTAAGAAAAGGATATTATCAGGATAATAATGAAAGCGCTCTTATTATGTGGACAGAAAACATTTTTTGGGATAAATTTAAAAATAAATATGAAGAAAATATTTCTAACTTAAAAAAGATAGCAGATATTCAATGACGAAAAGAGTAACTCCTGAAATCGAAAGTTTTAGATACGCCGGTGAACCGGTAAGGTTTACGGCGGGAACACTTGTGTTAATCTGTTTGTGCATTTTAATAATAATAATGTCAACTTTTACACAGTTACCAATAGTAGATATTTTTTCTATAGATAAGTCAGGCGGTTTTAAATTGAGTAATTATCTTGTTGACTCAGCCTGTTATTATTATATACCGCAGCTTCCGGCAGTATTTTTTGTAATAGCCCTGCTTGACCGCAGGTACGGTTTGACCGCAATAGTATTATACATATTGATAGGTTTATTCTGGCTGCCTGTTTTCGGGATGGGGGGCGGAATTCATTATATTTCCGAGTATGGTTTCGGGTATATTCTTGCTTATATTCCGGCAACTTTTATTACGGCAACTATTATAAAAAACAATTATGGCTTTTTAAATATTCTGAAAGCTGTAGTTATCGGTGTGCTTGCAATTCACGTAATCGGAGTTTTGTATATGCTTTTTATTTCTACTCTGTTTAATACTTCTGCTGATATGATTACCGGTTGGATAACTTCGCAAAGCGGGATTAAGGTTTTTTACGATATTTTGTTTTGTATATGTTCAATTTATCTTGCAAGGTTTGTGAAAAAGCTGTTCTGGCTTGTTATGTGTTGATGTTCTGAGCCATATTTGCCAGTTCATTGAATATTAATTTTATTTCGTAAGAAATGTCGTTTTCATCAAATAAATTTTCTTCAACTTTTTGGGCAAAGTCTGCCTTTTTAAATTCATGCAACCCTTTAAGCCTAAAAATTTCTACAAGATTTGCTACTGCGGAGAGTTCGGGATTAAATTCTGCATTTGTTATTGTTGCAAAATTTTTAAATTCATAATTAATTGTTTTTAATATTAAACTTGCCGGCAGTAAGTCTTCAAATTCTCCGCTTGAAATCAAATGTACTTTATCAATATTTCTAAGTTTTGGGGTAATTTGTGCAAGATTTTCACCGGCATCATTGTCAAGTAATACAAATATAGGGATTTTTAATTCTTCTGCAAGTTTATAATAAGTTTTTACAACTTGATTTTTACCTCCGGCGCCGATTACCTGTATCCCGTTTTTGTCAAAATCGTACCCTAAAAGTCGTCCGAATTTTGGAAGCAAGATTTCTTCAGTTATACCTTCGGCAAGTATGACCTTTGATATAGGAAACCTTGTTGCGTATTTTGTCCGTATTTCTTCGAGCGGCAAATCCCCGGTTAGCAGATTGAGCCATCTTAAATTAATCGGTCTGCTTATTTCTTGAATATTCAGGGCTGATTTGTAATTCAGTTTATTTTCAAGCAGTTTTTGCACCTCTTTATTGTTATTATATATACTGTTTTCATAATCTTTTAAACGTAGATTAATAGTATAATCGCCGTCACTTTCAGGCAGTGAGGCATTAAAAATAGTTTCTGCAAGGTTTGTAATTTCTAAATAATCCATATTTTCAAGTTCGGACTTTTTAATGACCGGTGTTATCAGGTTTGAGAGTATAATATCTTTGAATACCCTCAAATACTTATCTTCGGTATTTTTAAAACGGGTCAGCCTGTCAATGGAAATAATTATTTGTTGTTCTGTTAACTGTTTATATTTCATCTTAAACTTTCTTTACATACTTCCGGTATATGGCAAATTTTGCTAATTTAATGTTTTATTATATATATGGTAAGTGTGCAAATAAATAATGTCAATCCATATTTTAAAACAAATTTTGCAGGAATGAAACCACAGACTGCGGAAAATTCTGTATTGCCTGAAAATGCACAATCCGGCGGCGGGAAAGTTTATCCGTCTTTTAAATCCGCAAGTGCGGCAATAAGTGTGAGAACAATGCTTACGCCGGAGGAAAATGAGAAATACAGAGATGTTTATGCTGTTCTGGACAAGAAGAGTCGTAAATTATTAAAAATGGCATTGGGCAGCGGATTGCTTTTAAAAAATGATGCAGAAGACCGGTCAACTGTTCTTGATAATATGCACAAGATAATTACAACTCCGCGGGTGAAAGGATTAAGCGCGGATAAAATTGCAAAAAATGTTCTTGAAACGCTTGTAAATCCAAGTATAATAACTCAACGTTTCGGTGATATTCCGCAGGCTGTTATGCCGCAAATTATTAATTATATGACAGGTGATTCAACGGATACAAGAGAACGTACGTTGAAAGAAGAAGAGTTTAATGAAATGTATTCCGGCTGTTGTGTTGCAGCGAGCGTGGAATTTAACATGGCACACAGACATCCGGCGGAATTTTCCAGATTTGTTGAAGGTTTGACCTCTCCGTCTATGGAGGTTAAGAAAACAATCAATCTGGAGCGGCTTTCTAAGAATACACTTGATGCTGTCTGGTTGTTAAATGCGTTTGAGGTTCCTTACGAATTGAAAGGTATAAATCAGGCTGTTTTAACTCTAAAACCAGATAAAGAAGCAATAATCAGAGCCCGTATTCAAAACAACTACCGTGACCCGTGGGAAAGAAGTTCTGTAGATGTAATGATGCAATCAATGTTAATGCAGCTTGGAACGGAACAAACGTATTCTTCGTTACTTGATAAACGCGGCGGAAAATTCAGCCGTGAAGATAAAGGGTTGATTGATTTTGAAAAAACTTTTATTGAGTCTGTTGCAGAAGATAAAGATACAACTTCCGTGGTTTATCAGGTCGTTGATGAAAATCAGCGTGTCATAGGGCAGGAGGCTGATTATCAGACCATTAAATCCCAGATTCTTGAAGCCCTGGATATGGGTAAAAATATAATTATCGGTTATATAATTACAGATGCGGCAGGTGTGATTGAAAATGCACACGAAATTACAATAACAGGCGCAAGAAAAACGAGTACCGGAGAAACTATTTTTATATGCAACGATACGGATGATGATATTCCGTTCCCGATTGAGTACTCGGAAACGTATTTAATTCCTAAAATTCATCATGCAGGATTACCCACCCCGATTGCGGAAAAAAGTCTTGATTTGACTGAAAACTGGCAGATTGCAATGCGTGATTTTGAAAGATATGAAAAAGAAAAATCACAAAGAGAAGCGGCATAGTTACTTTAAATATTGCGGATTGTAAATTTTTTTTTGTTTAATTAGCAAAAAAAATTTTTACCGGTGTTCATATTATTGATAAAGAGGTATGTATGATGGAAGATAATTATTATAATTATAAGAACTATTCTTTGAGTGTAAAACCTAATGGCAGTAATGTAAAAGTCAGGTTATGGGAAAATTTGAATGGGGACAATAAGACCCTTTCTCTTAAAACATCTAAAAATTATGATTACAAGAATAATTATATTATGAGAACCGGAAAAGATACATTTTCACAGATACCTATTATAAATAAAGCGAATACAGGAAAAAATCGCGCATTTATGGTATTTGATGATGAGTTTAAAGTAATTGGAACAATGAAAGATGGTAAAATCAGTAATGTTACTGATGTACAAAAATTTCCGGAAAATGAAAGACAGTTTAATAAACTAGGAAATCTGGCGAGAAGGGTTTGTAAAAAGCTGGTTGAGTTTGCGCAGGGGAATGAGACAGGTATTGTAAAAGGTGCAGAAAATATCAGACAATCAAAAGTTTTTGAGTTATTAAAAAAAGTTTAAAAAATAAAAGCCCGGAAAACTCCCGGGCTTATTGTTTATATTATTGTAAATTACGAGTATAATGGTGCAAGTTTTGATGCCTGCTGCGGGATTACCCCTTCTTCAATCGGCATATAAACTCTGTAATCTATGTCAGGGAAACAATTATCAATGCTTTCGATTTCTTTGAGCTTTGTTTCATCAATAGAATTATTTTCAATCATATCAGCAATTGTTTCAAACCTGTCAACGTGTTCTCTAAATCTGTCTGTTGCATAGTCTTTAGCCTGCCATGTTGTAATCAGGAACGGCCAGTCAGAACTTTGCAGTAACAGGTTTTCACGTGCCATTTGATTCAATGCTCTGTGAAGGAGTTTATCTTCCGGTATTTTTTCGTATTTTTCAACAATACTGTTGATACGTTTTTCGCAGGAGTGAATAATTGGCCACATCCATTCAGTCAGGTGGTTTTGCCATACATAGAAGTGTCCGCCTTGTCCCCAGGAGCTTTCAGGAATTTGGATAGCTTCTTTGGGCGGATATTTTTTAAGATACTCACCGGCGGTCATTCTTTCAACTTCCGGTAAATATTGATTGAATTTTTTAATTACCTGCTTAATAAATTCAACACCTTCAAACCACCAGTGTCCGAACAGCTCTGTATCAAATGATACCATTACAAGTCCTTCTTTATTATGAGCGAGTTTGTAATCGTTTAATAAGTGATAAATAAGTGTTGTATAGTGGTCGGAGTTTTCGTTTATTTTGTTGAACGCAAGAACCGGATCATAAAGCATTTTATCACCTAAATCGGTGGTTGGTGATGTAATTCTCCAATAGTGCATACCGGACTTGTCATCACGTTTGTGGAATTCTCTGAAACAACCGTCACCCGGGTACCCGTC
>CASELB010000031.1 GCA_949288685.1 uncultured bacterium | reverse complement strand
TATACACTTATAAATTATGGACAAGAAAACACTGCTGAAAAAATTTGGTAAAAATGTAAAAATAGAACGTATTAAACAAGACTTAACCCAGGAAAAACTTGCGGAAATAATGGATGTATCCCAGAATTACATTGCAAATATTGAGTGCGGAAAAGCAAACATGTCACTTGCAAAAGTATTGGAACTTGCCAATTATCTTAATATCAGAATTGAAAAACTGCTTAATTTCAACGATTGATAAATTTATTTTTGCACAATTTAAACATATAATTAACAAACGAAATCGGAATACCGATAAAAAGCTGCTCCAGCCTAAAGCTAAAAGAACTTGATTTATCGGTGAGTTTGAATATATGTTTTTGCAACCTTAGTCGCGCACAATTAACTTCATTATTCTCAAACAATTTACCTGAAGTTGTAATCTGATAATCCGGATTGCAGAATTTTTTATATTCCAGTTCATACCTGTGGAAGTTGTAAAGAGTCAAATACGGCTCACCAAGATTACTCTCGTGTTTGCTGTAATAGTATTTATTCATATAGATACCGGATTGCGGGAATTCAAGAATAATAAAATTGTTAATTATACACTCACGGGACTTGTCCATCAATTCTTCCGAGTAATCCGCAGCATCCTCCATATAAATATCACTAAAATTCCTTGCAAAGCAGGAATAGCAATAATATTGTTCTGACGCAAACTTAATTCCTGCCCTGCCATAAGGTGTAGGTTTATTCCTGTTCTCTTCCCTCGCAAAATATTGTGTAAAATACGGTTCCTCAACAAGCGGAGTGTCTAAAAAATATTTTTTAACATCATCGGTCAGCCCGAAAAACCACCAGTCAGAGGGATGAAAAGGCATTTTTACTTTAATTGCTGTATCACTCAAGTTCCTGTCAAAATCAAAACGAGCAAATAGGCAAGAAGTAAGCATTTTTCGCTCAAAAAGATTATAATTCGGACTTCTGTCCTGAAATTTGTCAAAATAATCAAGGAATTTGTCACCTGTCAATATCAGGTCGCTTCTGAATTTGAGAGAGTACTTGCGTGTCGACTTTTTCAAACCTTCCTTGGTGGATAAAAGCTGACGATTAATATTATTGAATACTTTGCGCCCGTTAATTTCATAAATAAGAGTATTGCCGGGGTCTTTGTTAAGTACAAGAATATCATAATCCAACCCGCTGACATCAGTTTCTTCCCAGGTTGAGAGAATTATCTCCGCCCCCGGAAGATATTTTCTTATACTTTTTAAACACTTCGGTGTTTCCTTTTTATTAACTGCTCCCTGTACTATTACAGAGATGTCTTTTTTATCCAATTTTCACCTCAAATATACAAACAACTTATAACAATTAAGCAATATTCTGACAATTAGTACAACAAAAAGTTTCACAATTGACAATAGTAGAATTATCACATAAAGCGGCTTCGACACCAGCAGAGGAACAGACATCCGTAAATACGCATCTGAGAAATACAGGTTCAAATTATTTTTATATTTACATAGTTTAAACAACTTTTTCCATTCCCTGCAATAATCTTTGCTATACTTTCGCAATTCTTTATTATGTCTTAGTTTTCCATACTCCAACATAATCCTGTACATAAAACGTTTAAATATACTTAAATATTCTTTTTTCGACATAGGAACAGAGTTTATAAACCCAAACATACCTTTATGAGTCACTAACAAATCGAAATGCAGTTTATAAGAGCCGAGAGTAACAATAGAACCTGCACGCTGTCTGTAAATATAGTTTGTTTTATCCGTATAACAAATATTATTAGCATAATATGCCGCTTCTATAACAAACGGATTATCTTCCCAGTACAAGCCTTCGGGGAATGTAATATTATGTTCTTTTATAAGTGTCGTTCTGAAAATCTTATTCCAGCACATACCTGCGTTATAATAGACATCAAGTTTTCCGTCTTTTTGGGGATTAAAATGTCTGATATCATTGTTCAAAAGGTAGTCTTTATGCAGATTTGTGTCCTCGTAATAAAAAAATAATGTTGATTGAACAATATCTGCGCCGGTTTCTTTAGCCTTTTTGTACAATTCTTCAAGAAAATTCAACTGTAAATAATCATCGCTGTCTAAAAAAGCAAGATATTCTCCTGTTGCGACCGCCATGCCTGTATTACGTGAGGCAGCTAAGCCCGAATTCTTTTTGTGGTGCAGGATTTTAATTCTGTTATCATTCTTTTGATATTCTTTTATTATTTCTACGGAATTATCAGAACCGCAATCATCCACACAAATTATTTCTATATCCTTAAGAGTCTGATTTACAGCACTGTCAAGGCATTCTTTTATATATTTTTCAACATTATATACAGGTATTATCAATGATATTTTGTACATTATAATTCTCCGTTAAATAATACGTTTTTCAGTATCTTCAGTTTTTTAGAAATTTTCTTAACCGGTTTTATAATATTAAGCAATCCTAAAAACCGGTATACATCCAACTTTCGTTTAAATTTATCATCAAACTTAAAGTTCTTAGCTTCGCTTATATATTCTGAAATATATTTAGCCTCAAGGTCATTAATCTTTTCCATAATAATTAATTTAAAATCTCCCATGATTAAATCAATTACATCTTGCCCGACTTTTTGTTCATGGAGGAATTTAAGAATTTCACGCATAACAATAAATTGATCAAACTTGCTCTTTTTATATTTCTTGCTGTTCTTATTCAAATTCATTGAAGAATTAGCATGAACTTTATAAAAATAAATCGGAGAATCGTAGTTTTCCAATACCACTTTATTTGCAAAATAATACGCCTTGATATTAAAATACTGGTCTTCATGATAGTATCCGGAAAGAAAATTGATATTATTAGACTTAATAAAATCCGTTTTATAAATACTTTTGTAAGCAGCAACCGAGCAGTTTTGATAAACTCTTGCGAGTTTATCATCAATCGATGTTAAAACACTGCCATCTATAATCCCGAACCTTACCCAATCACCGGAGCGCCGATTTTTCTTCTTTTCAAAATCATACACAATACGGGCGCATGCCATATCCGCATTATTTGATTTTGCTCTGTTATAAAGATATTCAAAATAATTATTCTCTACTTTGTCATCAGCATCAACAAACCCTATATACTCGCCCTGGGCATACTCAATCCCTTTATTTCTGGAGTATCCCTGACCACGATTTTCTTCATTAGTTATAACTCTGATACGAGTATCAAGTTTAGTATATTCAGCAAGAATATCAGACGAGCTGTCTGTTGAACAATCATCGACACAAATAATTTCAAAATCATCCAGTGTTTGATTTAATAAACTATCTAAACACAGTCTTAAATATTTTTCTGCATTATAAACCGGTATTACTATTGATATTTTAGCCATTTAATTTCTCCACAAACTTTAAGGATTTATAAGTGTCTTTATAAACCCTCAAATGTCCCCTCAACTGTATTGCTAATCTTTTAGTCATTTATTCTACTTCTTTCTATATAAGTATTTTTGTTTTATAAAATTTGTAAATCTACGACAATGAATTAGCTCTGCAAATGTCAAAATTACCTTCTTTACAGCAAGTCGTAGTTTATCATTCTTTATCGGTACAATGTTATCTGATTTAGCCACAAGATTCATAACATCAACATAATTAGAAGTTACAGCAAACTCAAAAAGCTCTTTTCTATTGCGATTTAACATCGTATAAAATACACTTTGCTCGGTAGTTATAAGTTTACGTTTTTCTAAAAATAATATTGCAGCCTTATATTCATCATAAAAATCGTCTACAACATTTTTATTCATTAAAAACATCGAAGCAGGAATTTCAAAAGGAGCTTTAATCAGTGCAATATCTTCAAATGTAGAAATACCAATAATAGAACTATAAATTTTTCTAAAGTATGTCATAAATGTAAATTTAGCTTTTGTTGTATCAGCATTAATTACACCATCAAAATTTTTCCAGCATCTATAATATATTTCATTGTTTATACCTGCATCAATCCAATAAAAATACTCTGCCTGATAAAAATCATTATCTTTTGCCCATTTTATTATATCTATTTTAGATAAAACACATATCAGATAGTCTACAACATCCTCCGGTTCTAAATTCCTCAATAAATACCCTTGATTAAAACTTTCTGATTTCATTTGTTTCAGAAAATTCAAATACATTCCTTTATTTTTATAATAAGGTAGTTCTTCAAATGTCATAACTTTTGTAATTATATTATTCAAATGATTTTTACTAATATAATCCTGTGTTTCTTCATCACACCACATAACAATATTAGGATAGTTTTCACTCAACTTTTTGAGACTTTCTAAATAGAAATCTTCAAAATTCCTTTCTTTATTCTTTATTTTATCAATTTTTCCTTTCCCAATATTAAATAACATTGTGCAGAATGTTATATTTTCATATTTTTCTTTTAATTTTATATTTGATTGAGGCGCAAAGTTGTAATATAAATGTTCAAGAATAGAACTTTGATTACATTGATAAAAATACGTCAGTTTATGAATATGGGATTTAGAAGTAATATCATTCCACAAATCTTCACTATAAGTTTTTTGAATATTGACCTGCAATAAATGCGGCAAAAGATCGCTAACCTTCTCACAATTCAATTTTTTATAACTATCTACCCTCATTAGTTCATCAAACATTATCTGGAATAAAAAATAATGAATAAAATGCGTCTCATTATTCCAATAATTCATTAAAATACTTAATATAGAATTAATAATGAGGTTGTTCTTTTTAGCAACAATAAAACTATTTAACAAATTAACTCTAAATCCATCATCCCAACAGAAATAATCTGCATTAAAATTTTTCCAGAACTTATAATCCGCAGGCTTTTCTGTCCGCTGGAACATAAAGAAATCTTTTGCTAACAAAGAAGCATCAATTTTATCTGTCAATAAAACAGTTGCATCAATCCATACTCCGCCGTAGGCTGACAAAAGCATAACCCGCAGCAAATCGGAAAAAAATGTATATGTAAATTCATCATTGTTATTGAGTTTGTCATAAACAAACTCCGGAATATCAAGGTAATCTTTGATTGTATCGTTAGTTAAAATTATTTGTTGATAATCACCTTTGTATTTATTTACCGATTCAAAACACAATTTCACAATTTTAGGTGTGGTTTCATCAACTCCCTGCCCCCAATACTGCCATATTATTTTATCCGTATCCATTTTTTTCTTCGGCAGGATTTCGTACAACGGAAGTTTACTATTAACAAGCGGATTAATATAATTTCTGCGTAAATACTCCGCAACTTTATTTTGCTCTCGTATTTTTTTTTGCAAAGCAACTTTTTTATTCAATTTTTGTCTTATCTTTCTTGACGGTATCAAGTTGATTAAAAATTTATTCATCTTTCCATACTCCGAATTCCAATTTAAAACATAAGTTACAAAAAATAAGTTGAATAAAATTCTTTCTTATTCGCAAAGAAATAAACTTAAACCCTTTTCCTTTTTGTTTATAAATATCATCAAATCTTAATATTTTCCAATCCTTATTTAAAGCATACTTTAACTGTACAGGCATAATACTATATTTGTGAGCCGTATAGATTAAATAATATTCCCAACTAATAAAGTGTTTATTTAATTCTTCTTTATTTAGTTCAGAATAAATTGAAGCCGATTTATTAATTACATTCGGTTTCCCAAAATATAGAATATCAGACGCTGCTAATAATTGTTCAGTTTTGACAGGCTTAGAACGATGGCAGCCGCTAAAAAATAATTTATTCTCGACAGTATCAATATTTCTTAATAAAGAATTATAAGGTTCCAAGATATCATCAATTACAAATGGGGTTTTATAGTAAATATCCGCACGCGTATTGATTACATAATCATAAGTAATATTATTTTGTTTTTCATATTCTAAACGTAATTCATTAACCCTGTATTTTGTATACCAGACATTTACCATACTTTGGTAAGCAGTACAACCACCGGTAAATTCAGGGAAAACAGTGTTGTCCCCGGTATCAATTTGCGGGGTGTATTCCCACTTGACAGGATTATAATTTTTTTCAACAAAATCAACCTGTTCTTTTGTTAGTTTTTTCCCTCTCAATTCCGGAAAATCTTTATTATGCCATTGTTCAGCCGTATATTCTAACTCATCCCACGTATGCATAAATACATCTATTTCATATCCTGCATTTTTGTTTGGAAGAATTACATTTTCATAAAAACTTTTGTAAGTCTTATCAAAAGTTCTTAAATGTCCTGAAAATTGTATTGCTAATCTTTTTGTCATATTAATTAACCATCCTGTATTTTTTATTACACTACTGCGAACGATTGCCGGTATAAACCCCAGTTAAAGAGCGGGTTAACTCCCCGAATTTAGCAATAAATAAACGCAGTTTATTTTTTATGCCTTTTTTCAAATTTCTATATAAATTATGATAATACCTACAAGAATCCACCTGTCCTAAAAAGCATCTTCTTCTATATTCCGGACAAAATATAAAAATATTGTGCAAAATAGACGAAATAATATCCAATAAGAACAATACCGGCTTTATAAGAATATTATCAACATACTCTTTTGTTCTCTTAATATCCCAACAATAATTATTAGGGTACTGAAACAAATTTAAATAAATATTTTGATTAAATATAATCTGTGCAATATTCCACTCCGGTCGTTCTTCGATAAGATATCTTTTCTCCAAATACCATTTCTCTGCTATAGTGGAAATTACTTCGCATCCCCCTATAAGAAATAAATCACAGCCGACAATAAATTGCCTGTTATTTATATTGTAGTTCACATTATGTACAAGATTGGGAATATCTGAATATAAGACTGTATTTTTTAATTCTTCAACAGTAAAATCTTCAAATACTCTATCAAGCTGTAAAGGAAATAAAAATTTAATATCAGGTCTCGTAACAATTACCAAATCATAATTTATAGAATTTTCTTTTTCATACTCCTCACGCAATTTATTACACTGATAAAAAGTATGTGCAATATTTTTGCCCCTTTTGTCATTATACCCTTGAGTCGGCAATAATTGAGACTCTATTAGCATTTTTTTAGGAGCATATTTTTTCTTAATTATACTTATCTGTTTCTGTGTGAGTTTTTTTCCGCTTATCTTTTTATCTTTATTGTACCAGCTCCGCGGCTCAGTATGTTCAAGTTCATCCCAGGTATGAATAAAAATATCTATTTCATATCCCTTAGCTTTGTTTGGTTCAATAACATACTTAAATAGGTTTTTATACGTTTTATCCCAAGTCCTCAAATGACCAAATAATTGTAACGCTATTCTTTTTGCCATATACTAAATTCCTAAATATTATGCGACCTTCCGAATATCATACAGCTCAAACCTAGTTATAGAGCGGGTTATACCCCCCCCCCGAAATACCAGTAGCAGCAAGGGTTTCAGGCATCATCACCTTATCATCCCATCTTCCGAATTGTTTTGCCTCATCATCATTTGTAAAAACAAACCACAAATCAGCCTGTTTATTTAATTTGTGCTTTTTAAATGATTTTACCAAATCTCTTGCCCGCCAAAAATGAGGCGGGTAAGTCGGAACTAAAAATGCAATTTTGCGCTTCATACAAATATTATCCCCTGATTCTTTCCTATTTGTTTGTCATTATCATAATTATAAATAAATCCTTTTTAAAAGTACTTCCGTGTAAATCCAGCAATTACGGCAAAGCGCCCTATTTATTTAACTAACAAATCTTTCGCCTTTTTGTGAATAAAAGTAAAATCAAATTCGTCAGCCAAACCATGAGACAATCCTTCCGGCGCAATTCCTACCCCATTCCAAATTCGATATCCGGGCTTTATATTAAAAATCTCAAACCCGCAGCTTTGTATAAAATTAATCGTATCCATATAATACGCCTGACCAACATACTTATTTGAGGTAATAATTTCTATCATAATAATATCAATATTACCTTCTTTTAAATAATGCTCACCGCTTTTCAAAATTGACAACTCGCTTCCCTGTGTATCAATTTTTAAAATTTTCAGGTCTTTATTAAAACTATTCCAGTATGAAATTTCATCGTTAATCGTATGAGCTTCCGTTTTAACAATAACAGCCTGCAAATCATCGTTCGTATTACCATAATAAATATAATTATTATTTAATGGATATATTGAAGATAACCCGGAGACCCCTTTATTCTCAAGTATATCAATAGTACCGCCTTCAGCAGCAAGAGCTATATTTTTATAAACATAATTTGGATGTTTTTGTTTTATTTCTTCTAAAAAATGGAGACACGATTTCAACGGTTCATAAGAAATAACTTGAACATCCCTAAAATAATGGTATGCATAATGAGCACTTTGCCCCTCATTTGCTCCTATATCAATAAATAAAACGCTTTTATTTTTCGCTACAGTATCTGCCAGATTTTCATAATCATAAACATAATACCTGATGGTATTAACACCATCTATTTCTAATATTTCACAATCACTTGGCAAATTACTTTGCCGCACACCCTTTTTCCCCCTAAAGCTATCAAGAATCTTTTGCCCCAATTTTAATCTCATATTTTTATCTGGTTCCTTTCTTTATCTTTTAAGTAATCGTATGTATTTTTTTTGTCCCATGTTATGCCGGTTTTATCCAGGCGCGCCGGAGTGCCGATAAATACCCCCCACCCGTTCAAAACCGTTGTATCAGAAGGATTTGAGCCTCTTGTATATATACTACCCATTCCAACTACAGAATTGTCAGGAATATCAGCACCTTTTAAAATCCGCACACCTTTTCCTATCCAGCAACGATTACCAATTTTTATATTTTGAGGATAGTTTATCGGTTGTTTTGTCTCATAATTAAGAATTGCATGCCCGTCTGAAGGTCTGATAATAATATCACTTGAAAACATACAATCATCACCTATTTCCACTTTGAGCCCCGGTTCATCACACAAATATATGGATGTTTCACCTAAAAGAACATTATCCCCAATTATAAGGTTAACATTATCATTGACACAGATTGGAAAAAGAAAACTACCCGCATACAAGTTTTTCCCCATGGAAATACAAACATTAGATTTGCAGCAAATTATTACTTCAGAGTCAAAATACGTACTTTGATAAAAACGAAACTCGCTATTATCACCTTCAAAATATATCTTTAAATTTTTTATATATTTAGAATCCGTCTCATTCCCATCATCGTCAAGAATAATAAGCCGGTTATTTTTGCCTTTGTCCGAGATAACACTATTTTTCGGGGAAAATTTTTCTCTGAATTTGCGTCTCAATTTCCTATCAGGAATGAAACAGCTTAGCAGTTTTATCAATCTTTTATACATAACTCTCACCTTCAGCCAGCTTCACTATTACTTCCTCAATTTTTGTAAAATCGTAACCGCTCATTTTAAAAAGTTTTTCTCTCTGTTCTTTTATAAAGTTCTCTCTGTATTTTTTATTATCCTCCTGTGACGCATCATCCGGCAAATCCTCATAAAGACCAAGCGTCTTGACCATATCAAAATATCCCGCACCCGGGGTTTTATCAACTTTACGAACCACAATCGTTGAAAGAATCGGTTGAGATTTCTTATTTGCTATTCTGCCTAAAACACCAAATATTGGTCCAAATTCCCTAAAATAATTTATATGAACATGCTCTTGTTCTTCAATAAATTCACTTAATTTTTTATAACCTATAGGTTTAAGACTGCCGGCATCCTTGGCAGCATCCTGTATTATATCTTTAAGCACAAGACAAGTCTTCAGTAATTTATTCTTAAAATCTTCAGTTATTTTTCTGGGTTTAAACATCACTCTCACCTATATACTTATCATTGTTAGCGCCCGGATATTTGACCACCACATTCCGCGTACCGTCCTCAAGGCATTCAAAGTCCGTCGCGTCATTAGGTTCCATCACCACTATATCACCGGCTTTGTACTCAACTCCGTTCATTTTAACTCTGCCGCTTACAATTACTGTAATCTCCGTCGCTATTTTATGGTAATGTTTTTCCTCATAATCGCCCTTTTTATAACTCTTCACAGCAACTTCCACATCATTGGTCTTAATCAATGTCGGTTCAAAATTCCCGACAAACCATCCTTTTATCATATCATCCAGTTTTGCTGTTTTCATTTAGTTATTTCCTTATTTTTTAACTCTTATTTTACTGTGTCGTGTCATCTCTTGCAGTTTTTGCATTAGACCCTGAAATAAATTCAGGATGACATTCCGCCCTATCGTGTCATGCTGAACTTGTTTCAGCATCTTTTGCTTTTTTTGTCTTAGCCCCTGAGTCAAACAATTTACCCTTTCAGGGTGACGTGGTTTATCCGTCAAACATTTGCAAACTCCCTTTTTACCCCCTCAATATACTTATCCAAATCCTCCGGCGTGCCCGTTCCGTGCATTTGGGTTTTGTCAATCGTATAAATTCCGAATTTCTTGCCAAGATTAATTGCATAATTATAAACAGGCGCTACATAAAACTCGTTATTCACACGCTCGTTTCTTACAATCATATCAATCGCATTTTCTACAAAATCCCTGCCTCTCTTAAAATAATAAATCCCGACAGTTGCATTATCAGAAATTACTTCTTTCTCTTTGATTTCCGTAATAAAACCGTTCCCGTCAAGTTTTGCATAAGACCATTTTTTGTCATTATCTTCAAAACACAACACGGAACCGTCCAAGTTTCTTTCTTCACTGTCTTTAATATAATCCGCTATCTCCATATCAACAATCTGGTCAGAGTTTGCAATCAACAGAGGCGTATCATTATTTATTAAACGGTGCGCATGCAGGACTGTACAAGCCGCGCCCTCCGTTAATTTATCAATAAGAACAAACTCGACATTATAATTTGATTTAATCCAGTCAACTGTTTCCTGTTCATTGTTATAATGTTCAGCCCTTGCAAGCAGAATAAACTTAGCATCCGGCATATTAAGATTATCAAGAACGTGGCAAATCATTGGTTTACCCAGTACATCAATAAAAGGTTTTGGTTTTGTATATCCGGCTTTCGCAAATCTTGAGCCTGCTCCTGCCATCGGTATTACTATATTAATCATTTACTATCTCCTTTACTTATCCGCGGTACAAGGCTATCCCTTATATTACTCCCTTATCATTTACCCTTACACCCGTTTATGCGTTACATAATCTTCATACATCTGATAACTGGAAAACGTTACATAATCCTTTTTCGGGATTTCAAAAACTCCGATTTGTTTATTCTCCAAAATCATTTCGTTAAACGTTGAACTGATATAGTACACGCCCTGCGTATTTACATCCTTTTCAATAACGGCAAACGCTGCACTTACAAAATCACAGCCATGTTTATAATAACAGCAGCCGGTAGATGCCACATTAGAAATCGGTCGTTTTTCACTTGTCTGAATAACTAACCCGTTTTCATCAAGCAAAACAGAACTGTATTTAGGACTAACCGCGTTAATTACCACAATCCCGCCGTCAAGATTTCTTTTCCTGAAATCCTCTATTGCCGGTGCTATATCTGTTTTAATAAGCTGACTCCCGTTAATAATTAACAGTTCTTCATCATTATTAATTTCATCAATTGCAAACAATGCGGAGCACACAGCCCCCTTCGTATCCCCGGCAATCTCAACAACATTACACTTCGGGCATAATATCTTTAATGTGTCGCCAAGAAAATACTTGTCCTGATCACCTTTTCTTATTACACAGGTGATATTTTCACCGACATTTTCCAGAGATTCTATTGTACGCTGAATAATCGGTTTATTCTGTATTTCAATCAAATATTTTGGAAAACCTTTTTCGCTGAAATCCTTTTCGGAGCCTGCCATCAAAATTACTATATTCATTATTTGACACCTCCCGCAGCCGCATTTGTTATTTTCTCCGGATTTTCAATTTCAAAAATCCTGTTCTTAATATTCCTGTAAGTAACATCATTAACCGTATCCACCTTTAAAAGATACGCCCCGCTTAAAAGAGCAGCTTTGATACCGTTTGGATTATCTTCAACAACAAGACACTCTTCCGGCTTTAACCCGAACCTGTTTATCGCGGTTATATAAATCTCCGGATCCGGTTTGGACTTTGTTACATCCTGATTGGAGAGTGTAAAATCAAGATATCTCTGCAAATCAGCCTTTTCCATCATCATATCAATAGTAATCCTGACAGAATTTGATGCAAGCGCCAGCCCGTATCCTTCTGTTTTCAGCTTAGAAAGTGCATACTGATGACAAAAAAGCGGCTTACATTTCATATACACGTGTTCCATTGTATAAATCTGTTTCATATGGTTGATAAATCTGTGCAGCCCTTTCGGCAACCCCTTCTCAATAGAAAGCATTTCAAGTTTCTTTTTTGTCGGCAGTCCGTCAAAAGTCACCAGATGGTCATATCTTGAAATCTTAAACCCGAAAAGTTCAAGTGCCTGATTTAAGGCTTCGTAATGCCAGTCTTTAGCATCAATTAAAACACCGTCCATATCAAAAATTATTGCCTTAATCTTAGCCATTAAAATACTCCTCTGCAATATCAGGATAATCCGTACAAACCATTACCTCTTCAACCCCTTTATACTTTGCCCAGACAGATTTATACTCCCGTTTGTGCAAATCAGGAGAGACAATACAAACTTTTTTATCTTTATCAAGAATTTCCCTGATTTCTTTTCCGCTAAACCAGTCCGAATTAAAGCAATCAAGCCAAACCCCTTCTGCCTCCGCAAACATAATCGGGTTCGGGATAATGTCACTTAATCCTGTAAAAACCTTTAGACCGAGTTTATGCTGGTAAACCATCTCGGGAATACTCATATCAAACGTAAAATAATTAGTATGATTGTATTTTTCAAGTAGTCTTTTAATTTCATCAGCCAGTCCGTCCGCTTTAATATTAAGCGCAAGCGGCAGATTTCTGCCATCAAGAAGTTTTAGAAACTCATCAAAGGAGATTTCATCACCTTTAGGCATATTATGGGAAATAACTATTTCGCCTTTTATATCTCTTAAATCCGTTTCCACACCAAAACCATTATCAAACGCGCGTTCAAATGCAACTACGGAATTTTTTTCATCCTCTTTCTTCCACCACCCCCTGTGCGCAATTATTGTGACCTCTTTATCCACCGGCAATAACCTTTCTCTTGAAACATCTTAATCTACTTTTTGTTTAAAAAGTATAAAAGTCGTTTAGTTCATACTAACACAAATACCGCACGTATAACATTACCCGTTTAAAAATTTTACATATTTTAAAATATATGCAGTAAAACATTTTTACATTCTAAATGAATTGCATAATAATATCAGGTAATCCTGACGCATCACGTTACAAAACTTAATCTATTTTTCAAATTATAGCAATTATTTTTTTTAGGAGGTTTAATATTAACACAAGCTAAATAAAAAGGAGAAGAACATGCACATAACCCCTGTTAACGCAAATAATTCGTGTACAACATTCGGAACAAGAATAAACGGCAAATTATCCACCGAACTCTGTAAAGAACTCTTTGCAAAGAAATCTAATTTAAACACCCGGTACGCAGCCCAATTTGAAAGATTAAGCAAAGCCGGTTCTGATAATTCAGAGCTTTACATTGCAAAATATACAGACGGCAGCCATAATTTTCTGCTTAAAAACCCGTCCATAACAACTGCGTATGAAATTCCGCTGGCAAAAGCAAAACCCGGACAACTTCTGGAAACTTTTTTAAATATCAAACCGGAAGATATTACAAAAGCAGAACAAACAATGAAATCCCTTATTGCAGAAAAAATTAACAAACTTATAAAAGCTGCACAAGACAGACAAGAGGTGTGCAGAATTATTACCAAAGCAGGCAATGATAAAAACATAGAAAAAGCAGTTAAAAATCTTGATGATAATACAGTTATAGACTTGTACTATACAACTAAAAAATAGTTTTGTATAATATCACTACTTTACAAGATTAAAACTGAACATGTCACCATTAGGGGAAATGAGGTTAGGAGCTCACCCAAGGTTTGTAAGAGATTCCGAAACAAGTTCGGAATGACACAAAGAGGGTACTATCACCCTTAAGGGTGAAATTAATGCGTTCAGGGTCTAAAGCAAGTCTTGTGCAAGATGCCCCAAACTGTCTTGGAGCAAGTTCTTCCTGACACAGTAATAAATAAAAAAGCGACCCCGGAGAATACTCCCGGGGTCGCTTAGTTTCTAACAATCAGTAAAATTATTTCATTAATTCACCAACTGCTTTATAAACAGCCATCCTTTGCGCTGCGTCTTTTTCAGCCTGGGCATAAAGTTCTTCAGCCGCTTCAGGGTTGGTTTTTACAAGAGATTTATAACGACCTTCCGATCTGATAAATTCTTGATAGCTGCCTTTAGGATCTTTTGCATCCCAGGTGAACGGTACTTCGTTATCAGGATTGTATCTGTATAACGGGAAGTAACCTGCCTCAACAGCACGTTTTTGTTCTGTTTGAGTCTTGCTCATATCAATACCGTGATCAATACAAGGAGCGTAAGCAAAGATGATTGACGGTCCGTTATACGCTTCCGCTTCCTGGAACGCTTTAAGAGTTTGTGCTCTATCAGCACCGAGAGCTACTGATGCAACGTATACGTAACCATAAGACATACTCATCAAGCCCATATTCTTCTTGTATGTTCTCTTACCGCCTGTAGCAAATTTTGCAACAGCTCCGGTTGGTGTTGACTTAGATGCTTGACCGCCGGTGTTAGAGTAAACTTCGGTATCAAGAACAAGGATATTAACGTTTTGGTTTTGAGCCAGAACGTGGTCAATACCGCCGTAACCAATATCGTTAGCCCATCCGTCACCGCCGATAATCCAAACTGATTTATCAGTAAAGTAATCTTGTAATTCTCTTACTTTTGCTAAATCAGAGCATTGAACATCCGCGTATTTTGCAAGAACTTTCTTTGCATTTTCCTGAGCTGCAACAGCTTCTTCAGTTTTTGAATTATCAAAATGAGCCATTGCACCTTCAAGAGCGGATTTCAAATCAGCCGGAGTTTTTTCGTTTTCAAGTACTTTTTCAACATAAGTTTTCAAAGTACTTCTGTTTTGATCAACAGCCAGTCTCATACCAAAACCAAATTCTGCGTTATCTTCAAACAATGAATTAGCCCATGCCGGACCTCTGCCGTCTTTGTTCTTGGTATAAGGAATAGTCGGGAAAGTACCGGAGTAGATTGAAGAACAACCTGTAGCGTTTGCAATGATTGCGTTTTCACCAAACAGTTGTGATACAAGTTTAACATAAG
>CASELB010000030.1 GCA_949288685.1 uncultured bacterium | reverse complement strand
GGGATAAATCCTTTAAGATCTGCAACATCAACAAGTACACCGCCTTTAACAGTAGAAACAACTTTAGCAAGGATTGTATCACCTTGAATTTTTGCGTCATTAAGTTGTGCCCACGCTTGTGCAAATGCAATTCTCTTCAATGATAACTGCATCGGTTCTTCATCATTTTCTTCCCTTAAAACGTAATACTCTCTTGTATCACCAATTTCAAGGTCTTCTACGTCACTTGAAAGTTCTTTCTTTGGTAAAAACGCTTCAAGTTTTGCGCCTTTTACGCTTACCAGATAACCTTCAGAGTCTTTTTTAATTACAGTACCTTCAACAATATCAGCAACTGTATTTGTTTTTGAAAAGGTTTCATCAAGTAACATTTCAAATTCGTCTTTTGTTTTTTCTAATGTTGTCATTAATTATTCCTCCTTTATATATTTAATAACATTATCTATAATCGTTTGCGGAGTAGATGCACCGGCTGTTATACCGATTCTCGCCGCATCCTTTATAAGTGAATTGTAGTTTTTCAACTCTTCAACATTTTCTATATGTATAGTTTTTACAATATTTTTAAGAATTTCAGCAAGGTGCGTTGTATTTGCACTATTTTTAGAGCCTGCAACAATCATTAAATCACTGTCTTTTGACAATTCAACAGCCTCTTGTTGACGCATTGAAGTACTCTGGCAGATAGTATTGTATATCAAAAGCTCCTTTGCAAACGGAGTAAGCTCTGCCATAATTTCATTTAATGTTGTTATTCTCTGGGTAGTCTGAACCACCACACCAATTTTTTTATGCTGCCTGAGAGCATCTTTTATATTATAAATCTGCTCTTTTGAATTAATAACAGCAACCTTATCCGACCATTGCTTAGCGTTAGCATAAATGGCTTCTACTTCCGGATGTTCGGCTTTGCCAACAATAATTACATAATAGTCAGACTTAGCCAGTTCGATTGCTTTCTGTTGAACTTTTTTCACATCAGGACAGGTTAAGTCAATTATCTCAAGCCCTGTTTTTTGAAGAGAATTAAATATTTCCGGCGCTGCACCGTGACTCCTTATTACGCAATACCCTGAGGCGTTTGCGGGGAGTTCAGATATTGAATTAATAGTAATTATCCCCAGTTTTTGCAACTCGGAAATCACATACGCATTATGGATTAATTCTCCGAGTATGTAAACATTTTTGTCAGGATTCTCCTGCTTAAGTTTTGTCACTGTATCAACGGCCCTCTTTACGCCGTAACAGAACCCTGCAAATTTTGCTAATTTTATATTCCGGTTAATTGTCAAAAAATTTAATCTGCTTTCTAAAGAACTAGAGGTCTTAGCCTCAGTACTTTTATTAAAGCGCGAACACATTTTTTTTTCAAGTACAAAGGCAGGAATTAAAATTCCTGCCTTTGTGTCCTATTTATTAATAATCTCTTTTATCTTTTCTATAAGAAGTTCTACAGCTTGTGACGGTTCAATTTTAATCGTCTCTTCAAGATTTCTGATTTTAAATTCCACAAGACCTTCTGATATTGATTTACCAACTGTAATTCTGTACGGAAACCCTATCAAATCTGCATCTTTAAACTTAACTCCGGCACGCTCATCCCTGTCATCAAGCACAACTTCAATTCCTTCTTTAAGCAGTGCTTCATACATTGTTTGCGCAACCTGCATTTGAGTTTCATCATTAATATTTACAGGAACAATAACTACATGGTATGGCGCAATTGCAACAGGCCAGGTTATACCGTGTTCGTCATGGTGTGCTTCAACGGCAGCAGCAGCGGTTCTTGAAATACCTATACCGTAACACCCCATTATAAAAGGTTTATTTTTGCCGTCCACGTCAGTATATACCGCATTCATAGGTTCTGAATACTTGGTTCCGAGCTGGAATATATTACCTACTTCTATGCCTCTGGTTACTTTTAACGGTTTGCCGCATTGAGGGCAAAAATCACCCGCTTCGCAAAGTCTTATATCACAAAACTCTTTTATTTCCGGCAGGTCAACGAGATTTGCGCCTACAAGATGTTTATCCGTCTGATTAACACCTACAACAAAGTTTTTCATATCTTTAACTGTTTCATCAGCAACAATTTTTATATCACCCAGTCCGTTTGGTCCGATAAATCCGGCAACAGCATTAAATCCGTGTTCTTTCATTATTTCTTCAATTTCACCCGCTGTTGCTATTCTTATCTCATTTGCCATAACAGCATTCATAAGTTTAGTTTCTTCTACCTGTCTATCCGCCCTTATAAGTGCCAGCACCGGATTAGAATCAGCAATATATAAAACTGATTTGAGTATAACCGAAGAAGAAATCTTTAAAAATTCCGAAAGTTCTTCTATTGTATGGGTATTTGGAGTATCAAGTATTTCCTTTTTAGCAAACCCGCCGTCTGCTACGGTTTTAGGGAGTTTGGATACAGCATGGTTTGAATTTGCCGCGTAATCACAAGACTCACAATAAAATACATCATTTTCTCCGGCGTCAGTATCAGTTATAACCATAAATTCATGGCTTATTTTACCGCCGATTGCGCCAGAGTCAGACTGTACCATTTTTGTTTCAAGCCCGCAGCGTTCAAATATACGTTTGTAAGCCTGAGCCATATTTTGATACTCTTTCATTAAATCTTCTTCATTTGTAGCAAAGCTGTAAGCGTCTTTCATTATAAACTCTCTGCCGCGTAACAAGCCAAAACGCGGACGGATTTCATCCCTGAATTTAGACTGAATTTGATAAAGATTAACAGGAAGTTGTTTATAAGATTTTAATCCGTCGCGTGCTATTGATGTTATAACTTCTTCATGCGTAGGTCCAAGACACATGCCCCTGTCATGCCTGTCTTTTAAGCGCATAAGCTCTGCACCGTACACACCCCATCTTCCTGACTCTTCCCAGAGCTCCTGCGGCTGGACAAACGGCATAAGGAGCTCTTGAGCACCGGCTCTGTCCATTTCTTCTCTTGTAATATTTTCTATTTTTTTCAAAACTCGCCACATCAGCGGTAAATAGTTATATACCCCGCTTGTAAGTTTTCTTATATAACCTGCCCTTACAAGGAGTTTATGAGAAACAACTTCAGCATCCGAAGGATTTTCTCTTAGTGTTTGAACAAACAGTTTTGACATTTTCATAAGTCTTGAACCTCTTTTTTAATCATTAAGCCTATAAATTTTAACACAAAAATAACGGAAAAAGTTTAGGTACTTTTTTTAACGCTAAATAACTTCTCCCTCTAAATGCCACGTATGCGCCGCAGTAATTTTTACATTAACAAACTTACCTGTCATATCCTTGTCGTAAGGAGCATGAACCATTTTGTTATTTCTGGAGCGTCCTGATAAAATTTTTTTCCCGTTATTGTCATCATATCGTTCTACAAGGACTTCAAGAGTTTTACCCAGAAATTTTTTATTGGAATTTAAACAGCACTTCTGGTTATGAGCATTTAACCTCGCTAACCTCTCGGACTTAATATCCTCGGGGATAAATTTATCAACCCATTTTGCGGCAACTGTCTTTTCCCGCGGAGAATAAGCAGCAGTATTTGAATAATCCAATTCAAACTCGGACATTGCATCAAGTGTATGCTGAAACTGCTCCTCAGTTTCTCCGGGAAAACCCGCTATAAAATCACTTGTTATTGTTACATCAGGAATTTTGTTTCTGATATTTGCACAAATCTTGCCATAAGTTTCTTTATCATACCTGCGGTTCATTTTTTTCAAAACATCACTATCACCTGATTGCATAGGAATATGAAAATACTCGCAAACTTTATCAAGTGAAATTACAGTATCAATTAATTCCTCCGTAATATCCGTAGGATATGAGGTCACAAAACGAATTCTAAACTTACCCGGCAAAGCATTTAAACGCCGCAAGAGTTCTGCAAGATTTACATTATTACCTTCGTTATCGTTGGATTTGTAGCTGTCAACATTTTGCCCGAGAAGTGTAATTTCTTTAAATCCCTCGTCTAACGCCTTTTGAGCTTCTTTTATAATTGCTTCCGGTGCGCGGGAGCGCTCCCGTCCTCTTGTATAAGGAACAATACAATAGGTACAGAAATTATTGCACCCTTCCATTATCGGAATCCACGCATTTATTCCTTTTACACGTTTTATTTCTTCTCTTTCACTGCAAGGAGTTTCATCACACGAGACAACGCGTTCACCATTTTCAATGCGTTTTATCAATTCCGGTAATTCATAAAGTCTTTGAGTACCGAGAACTAAGTCAACATAAGGCGCTCTTCTAAACAAATCTTTCTGCACCTGCTGAGCAACGCACCCGCAAAATGCAATTTTTAAATCAGGTTTAT
Organism: uncultured bacterium; assembly: GCA_949288685.1. Taxonomy (GTDB): domain Bacteria; phylum Cyanobacteriota; class Vampirovibrionia; order Gastranaerophilales; family Gastranaerophilaceae; genus CALUTH01. The sequence goes on along the minus strand of CASELB010000030.1, from coordinate 22,658 downwards.
TCTTTTTCCACTTACCCCAAACACCAATTGCACTGTATGCCTTATCTTCCGACAACTTTCTTATTGAACAAGTATTAATAATAAGTAAATCTGCATCTTTCGGGTTTTCTGTTTCTGTATACCCGATACATTCCAGCATCCCCAGCATTCTTTCCGCATCGGATTTATTCATCTGGCAGCCAAGAGTTTCTACATATACCTTTTTCATTTTATCCCTTTCACCCGTATAAAGGAGTGGTAAACAAATTTATAAAACGTGCTTGATGGGAGTCGAACCCATGACCTCAGGCTTCGGAGACCTACGCTCTATCCAACTGAGCTACAAGCACGCGTGTGGTTTGCAGATTGCAAAACCATCTCTTTTTTTATTATACTTCCCAAAGAGTTTATCGCAAGTAGTGTATACTATTACTTAAAATTTATGTATAATTAATGCTATGAAGAAAGGTATAATTTGTATTTGTTTGTTGTTATTATCAGCTCTTAGCGTATATGCCGGAATTGCTGTAAGAAATGACGTGCTGATTTGTAATCCTTATACAATGGAAAATGACTTTGCCGACTCTGTTAATGAAGAAGGACTTGAAGGAGGTTTAAAATTTCTTAATGCCTGTATTGCAAAATATCCTGACAGCCCGCAATTCTATAATAACCGCGGAAATATTTACAAAATAATGAAAAATTATAATGCAGCACTTGACGATTATAACAAAGCAATATCCCTTGATGAAAATTATATGTCCCCGCAGCACGGAAAAATTACGCTTGCAATCGTTCAGGGGAAATATGACGGACAACTTGAAAAAATTAATAACCTTATAACTCAATATCCGGAAAGCTATCTGCTTTACAATACAAGGGCTGTTATTAAGTTTCACGGGAATGATTATCAGGGAACTATTGATGATTTAACAAAATGCATGCACCTTAACAGTAATTACAAAGAAGGGTACAAAACCCGCGGATTTGCATATTCCGGATTAAAAAAATACAAAAATTGTGTTAAAGATTTATCAACGTATTTAAGTTACAAAGCAAATGATGCTGATGTATATTATCAACGGGCATTATGTTACAGCCAGCTACCCGGAAAATCTTATCAAATGCTGAACGATTTGGTTATCGCAGCAGAACTATATAAACTCTACGGAGATTCATATCAACATAATAGAATAAAAGAAATGATAAATAGTATCGGTATTCAATACTAAAAATTATACGCGTTTTAAAATTGCCACATTCTCAATATGTGAAGTATTGGGAAACATATCAAACGGCTGAATTTCATTAATTTTCCAACCGTTTTTCAATAAAAATTTTAAATCCTGCGCAAGACTTTTCGGGCTGCAGCTCACATAAATAACAGTATTTCCGGTAACTCTTATTATTTCTTTTAGTAAATTCTCGCCGCACCCTTTTCTGGGCGGGTCAAGTATGGTTATATCAAAAACTTTATCAGTTTGTTTTACATACTTAAAGGTATCTGATGCGAGTACTTCAATATTGTTTATCTGATTTTCCGCAATTTTTTCTTTTGCATTCAAAACAGCATTTTCGTTCAATTCTACACTCATTACAGAGCTGCACAACCCGGAAAGCGTTATTCCAAATGCAGCTATCCCGGCGTACGCATCAAGAAGAGACGGTGAGTGAAAGTTATTAGAAATATAATTCTTAATAAACCCGAACATCATATTTGCACAGGAAGGATTGACCTGAAAAAATGTATCTGCACTAATTTTAAATGTGATATCACACAATTTTTCTTCGACAAAATCTTTTCCTGCAATTAGCCGTGTTATTTTTCCGAGAACAACATTTGTTTTTAACGGATTAAAATTTAAACAAACACCGCTTATATTATTAAAGTTATTCATCAATTTTTCTGCAAGCATTTTAAATTTTGCAGGTATAGTTAAACTTTCCTGATTAATAACAAGCGTAACCAGCACAGAACCTGAAAATTCAGAAAATCTGAGAACAATATGTCTTAATTCGCCAAAATGAGATATTTCATTATATCCTGTAATTTTTAACGCTTCGCCTTCTGTTTTTATAAACTCTATTATTTCATCACAGATTTTATTATGAACAGGGCAATACTTAATATTAACAAGTTCATGCGAACCTGTTTTAAAATATCCCGCATATAAACGCGTATTATTACCTTTTCCGCACCTTACTGGATACTGGACTTTACACCTGTACCCGAATTCCTTGCCGGAAGATACAGGGTTATTAACAACAACCTTTTCCCCGATAATTGAATAAAGGGTGTCTTCAACTATTGTTTTTTTATACTCAAGTTGTTTTTCATATTGAATATGCTGAAGAGTGCATCCGCCGCAAACCTTTTGCAGCTTACATTCCGGCAACCGCCGGAAAGCCGATGGTGCAATTATCTCAATTACTTCAGCTTCCGCATAATTCTTTTTTGCCCTTGTAATCTTACATTTTACAGTATCGCCCGGGCAAGTATCCGGAACAAAAATTACAAAATTATCTTTTCGCCCGAGTCCGGCGCCTTCACTGTTAAGTTTTTCTATATCTAAAAATATTATATCGCCGGTGTTCATTTTATTTTCCCAGAATTACCATCATTACGGAAATATCAGCAGGCTTTACTCCGCCGATTCTTGATGCCTGCGCAAGGTTAACAGGTCTGATTTTTTCAAGTTTTTCCCGGCTTTCCGATGAAATACTTTTTACCCTGCCGTAATCAAAATTATCAGGTATCTTATATTTTTCAAGCTGTTCCGTATTTTCAATCTGATTTTCCTGACGTTTTATATACCCGTCATATTTAATAAGGATTTCCGCTTCCTGTGTAATATCATCCGGCAAATTAAGCGCTCGGGTTTCTTCATCAATTTCTTTCAACGCTGAATAATCAATATTCGGGCGTTTCAAAAGTTCAGATAACCTGACACCTCTGTCGATAGATTCGTTATACTTTGCAAGTATACTATTAACACTATCATTACATGATAGTTTAGCCTGATTTAAACGTTCAATCTCCTGTTTTATTTTTTCTTGCTTAGTTTTAAAAATTGAATATTGCACATCATCAATCAATCCTATTTTATGACCGAGAGGTGTAAGCCGTTCATCCGCATTATCCTGTCTCAATAATAAACGGTACTCTGAACGGGATGTAAGCATTCTGTAAGGTTCTTGAATATCTTTTGTAACCAGATCATCAATAAGCGTACCGATATATGATGAACTCCGGCTGAATGTAATCATCTCAGTGTTATCCAGATATTTAACCGCATTAACTCCGGCAACTAGTCCTTGAGCGGCAGCTTCTTCGTATCCGCTTGTACCGTTAATTTGTCCTGCAAAAAACAAACCTTTTATCCGTTTCGACATTAAAGAATGAGTAGTTTGAACCGCAGGAATATAATCATACTCAACAGCATACGCCGGCTTTATTATGTGAGCATTTTCAAGCCCGGGAAGAGAACGAACCATTTTAACCTGTACATCTGCCGGCAAACTCGTTGAAAAGCCTTGAATATAAACTTCATAAGTATTCATTCCTTCCGGCTCAATAAATATGTGGTGAGACGGATTTGAAGCAAAACGTTTTACTTTATCTTCAATAGAAGGACAGTAGCGGGGACCTACGCCTTCAATTAAACCTTGATACATTGGTGATTTATCAAGATTTTCTCTTATTATTTGATGTGTAATTTCGTTGGTCCTTGTTAAATAACACGGAACCTGAGGTCTTACCGGTCTGTCCGGCTTAAAAGAATAAAAAGTTAATTTATCATCACCAGGTTGAATAGTCATTTTTGAATAATCAATTGTCCTTTTATCAACCCTAGCCGGCGTTCCTGTCTTAAGTTTCTTTACCGTAAAACCGAGTTTTTTAAGAGAGTCTGAAAGTCCTATTGCAGGCATTTCTCCGAGGCGTCCGGCATTATAAGACTTAAGTCCTATATATATTTTGCCGTTTAATGATGTTCCGGTAGTTAATATTATTGCACCTGCACTATACTCGTTACCGAATTCATCAATCGCGCCGGTTATTGTATCGCCATCGGCTATCAAATCTGTTACGGTTGCCTGTTTTAGCCAGATATTATCGGTACTTTCCAGAATATTCCTCATATAACGCATATATTCTTTTTTATCCGACTGAGCCCTTAACGCTCTTACTGCAGGTCCTTTAGAAGAGTTTAAAACTTTCATTTGAATATATGTTGCATCTGCAGCTTCCCCCATAACACCGCCGAGGGCATCAATTTCCCGAACAAGCGTTGATTTTGCAGGTCCGCCTATCGCCGGATTACAGGGCATAAGTGCGATATTATCAAGATTAAGACTGAATAACAGAACTTTTGCACCAAGGCGCGCAGACGCAATGGCGGCTTCACAGCCCGCATGACCGGCGCCAACTACTATAACATCAAATTTATTGTCTAAATAACTCATAAAATGATTATAATACAAAAGGATTATGTAAAAACAAAATTATTTTTATAAGCTGCTCAAAGTTATATGATATAATTTAAACAAAAGAGGTTTTTATGAATAAATTTTTAATTTATTTTTCAATATTTTTATTATTAGCATCACCGGTTTCTGCCGAAGATACTTTATTTACTGGCAGTGTCGTTTTTAATTGGGATGAAATTACGCAAGAAGAACGGGAAGAAAGTATTAAACAAATGCAGGTAAATATTTTCGGAGAAAATCTGCCGGAAAAGAAAATTAAAATGGAAGATTTTAAAACAAAGTACAAAGACTATTTAAAAGATAAAGAGTACAAAAAACATTATATGGTAGCAGCTGCAGGATATAAAGAGTATAAAGATTACAACATTTCCGCCATGTATTTCAAAAAAATGAATTCACTATATATATACGGACTGCAAAAAAAAGACGACCCTATGACCATATATTACTATGATGCACTGGGCAACCTGCGCTATGTTGATAATATAAAAGGATTATATCCTAAATTCCCTTATTTTGCAGAACAATACCGGCGCAGCGGCACGCTCGCAGGTGTAAGTTATTTTACATCCAGAGAAACCCAGTATATTTTTAAAGGAAACGGCGAATTTAAAGGTGTCTGGAACCAGTATAAGTTTTATGATAAAAAAGGTAAAGTTATTATGCAGAGGAGCAATTTTTAATGCAATTAGAAGATGAAATAGGAAGATTTTTAATTGATAACAATTTAACCATATCTACAGCAGAATCTTGCACCGGAGGTCTCTTGAGTTCCAAGTTAACAGATGTTCCGGGCAGTTCAAATTATATTACCTATAATGTTGTTACATATTCTAATGAAATAAAAAACGCCGTTCTAAAAGTAACAGAATACACTCTCGAAAATTTTGGAGCTGTAAGCCCCGAATGCGCACGAGAAATGGTACAGGGATTAAAAGAACTAACCGGCTCCGATATTTGTGTAGCAACGACAGGGATTGCCGGTCCGGGAGGAGGCACAGTACAAAAGCCGGTCGGATTATGCTATGCAGCAGTATTTTATAAGGACAAAATAAACATCGAGAAAATTCTTTTGGACTCCGACATTCCGCGCAAACAAATGAAAGAACTCTTTGCTAATAGTGCACTGATGCTTGTAAAAAAAGTATTACATCTTTGATACTATTTGTTCAAGCAGCGGCTGGCAATCTTTCATCAAGTATTCCGCAAACAATTGTGTATCAACCTGTACCATTACTATTGATAAATAGTTTTCATCAAGCTGAGACAACATTTCCATCAATGTTTCTTTTTCAAGAACTTCCATTGGTTTTATTATGTCCGGTTTCATTAATGTACTAAGCATCTTTATATAAACTTCATTATCAAATAATTGCAAGTATTCAGGATCATCCTTTGACATAGAAAATATTATCTGTTTTAAAATAAACGGATCAATACTTGCCATAACAGCTTCATAATCTCTGTCACCCAGACTTGTAATTTGATTAATAACCTCCGTAGAATTTACCTGGAACGACGGCTGCCCTGTTAAAGATTCCATTAATTGCTGCATCAGTTCAGGCGGCAAAGCCTTTAGATATTTAGCAACGTCTTTCTTTTCAACTTCTTTATTTGCAAAGAAGTTCTGTACTTCTTCATCAGGCATCATTAACATTATTTCTTCCAAATCAAACGTATTTAACATCAGGTTAACCATTTCTTCAGGTTCAATATCCTCTAATAATGTTAATAATTTATCTTTAGTGAAAAATTGCATCCCGATAACCATATCCTCCTGCTCAAGAAGGGGCAAGATGGCTTCTCTTGTCTGGTAGTCCATTTCTGATATTATTCTATATTTATTTTCAGGATCAAACAGTCTGAATAATTCAATAAGTTCATCCGTATTATTGTAAAGTTTTCTGGCATAATTAAGCGCATTAACATTCCCCTGGGCAGCTTCCGCCTCTAGGATTTCATCGACAGTTGAAGTTGCATAATCTCTCATTCTTGTATTTGAAAGATTAAGAACGCTTTGCAAATAAAAAACATTTGTATCAATTGCGACCATAATATACCTTAATTATATAACTTATATATATAAAGTATTAAACCACGAATAAATTGCTTTTTTGTTACAAAAGTTAATATTAAAAAAATCTTTCTTTTATTTCGTAGATTGAATGGTTTTCACCTTGAAATACATAATTGCCTACAACACCGGTAGTATAAGACTTAACCGTATTATGCTCATATCTTAAATTGGTTGTCGGTGTCATTAGTATTTTATTATATACACCCGAATTTCTTAACTTAGATATTTCATACAGCGACTCTTCAAAAGTATTCTCTATTACTTGCAAAATGACCAGATAATCAACAGGCGCTTGGGAATGTATAGCTTTAAAGAAGTATTGAAGCTCATTATCAATTTTTTCTATACTTGAAAATCTGTATATATAGCCATATCCGTTTTTTTCAGGAATAACTCCGAGTTTAGAGTATAAAAACTGATTTAAAATTTTATATTGTTCGTCAATATCAACTTTTTCACGGATATAATCTTTCGCTTTCAGCTCCAAATAAATCACACAGGCAGAGATTTTTTTATTCATATTCTGAATATCCCTGTGTAATTCTTTATTTATCCTTCGCTCTTCATTCTTCAAATAATCAAGTCTTAAATCAGCAAAATTCTTACTTAATACATTAAATCTCTGTTTTAAAAATTGTGAAATTAAAAATAATCCTGTAATTAACAGTATTCCTGTTATAAACTCCCATATCTGAAAAAGTACGGTATTATTATCACCCCATATAGCACTTGATATTGAAGTTATAATCTTAGCAGCAGGCTCAAAAAAGTTAAATGCTGACGAGCCTCCTAATGTAAACATCATATACAATGTATAAAGTAACAGATAAAAAAGCATTACAACCGCAATAAACTGAAACAGATTTTCAAGACATTTTGCTGCATTTGAAGCAAGTACTAACAATTTTTTCAAAGTTTAATCTCCAAGTTTAACGTTATCAATCAATCTTACGCCCTCAACACGGCAGGCAATAAAAGCTCTTGAACTATCATTTGCCGCGGATTCCGGTTCAAGAGTATCGGAATTATAAATTTCAAGATACTCAAGTTCTACATTATTGTTTAACATTGAGAACGCTGTTTCCTTCAATGATTCTATATCTGTAATACCTTTACGGTAACAGCTTTTAATATTATTCAAAATCTTTGAAAGAACCAGCGCATCTTGTTTTCCGTTTTCCGACAAATATTTGTTTCTGGAACTTAATGCAAGCCCCGAACTTTCTCTTACAATCGGACAGCCTATAATTTCTACAGGAATATTTAAATCTCGCACCATTTTTTTTATTATTATAAGCTGTTGCGCGTCTTTTTCTCCGAAGAATGCAAAATCAGGCTGTACGATATTGAACAGTTTGTTTACAACAGTACATACGCCGTCAAAATGTCCGACGCGGGATTTTCCGCAAAGTTTATCCGTATAATTAAACGGCGGACAAACGTAAGTCAAATTATCGTTTGATAGTATAAAACCTTCGCCGTACATCTCGGATGGGGATGGAGAAAATACTACATCTACCCCGTTTTGTTTACACAAATTATAATCAGCTTCCAGTGTCCGCGGATACTTATTATAATCTTCATTAGGTCCGAATTGTATCGGGTTAACAAACACAGATACAACCACTCTGTCACATTTTTCTTTTGCAGCTTTTATAAGGCTTAAGTGTCCGTCATGCAGCGCACCCATAGTGGGAACCAAACCTATTGTATCCTTATCTGCCTTATACGGCTGTATATATTCCCTTAGTTCATTTATTTTCTTAATTAACAAAATATTTATCCTCTTTTAATTTTTTATATTCCTCATCGCTAAGATTAAAGATTTCAGTTTGCGACGGGAAGTTACAATTCCGCACATCTTCTGCGTAATCTGTTACTGCCTTCTGTATTACTTCATTTATATTAACATATCTTCTTGCAAATTTTGGTGTAAAATCGGTATATTTACCCAGAATATCATCAGATACAAGGATTTGACCTGAACAATATCTTCCGGCGCCAATTCCGAGAGTCGGAACAGAAAGGTTATCTGTTATATACTTTGCACTTTCTTCCGGCACCATTTCCAGTACAATACCGAAAACGCCGGCATCAACAAGCCTGTTTGCCCACTCCAGAAGTTTTATTGTGGACTCATAAGTTTTACCCTGTATTTTATATCCGCCAAGCGTATTCATAAACTGAGGAGTAAATCCTATATGTGCAAGTACCGGAATACCGCTTTGAACACATCTTGAAACCAGTTTTAAAAGGTGATTATTAGCGCCTTCTATTTTAATTGCGCTTGCGCCTGCTTTAAGCATTTTCCCCGCATTTTCCAACCCTTGTTCCAAGGATACATTATAGCTCATAAACGGCATATCACCGACAACAAAAGAATTTTTAGCACCTTTTGATACAGCTTTAACAAAGACAATCATTTCATCAATTCCAATAACATAAGTATCTCTGTATCCGAGTGCCACCATAGCAAGGGAGTCCCCGACTAAAATTAAATCTACACCTGACTGCTCAATAACCTTGGCTGTTGAGTAATCATAAGCCGTAATACCTACAATTTTTTTCCCCTCATCTTTAAGTTTTTGTAATTTAGGTATATTCATATTCCCCCCTATTAATTACTATTTCTTGGATTTTTTCTTGAACCAGTAGTATATAGCCCTTGCGACACGGTTAGAGCTGTGCCTTACCAGACCTGATTTATTTTCTTGAATAAGTTTTGAAGAAATGATTTCTATATTTAATGATGCAAGTTTATCATTATCAATAACAACCGGAAAAGAGCCCGCCTCTGCATAACCTTCCGATATTACATCAGGCAGCACATTATTTACCAGAACCGTATCAATAATTCTTTTTCCGCCGGCATGTTTAATAAGTGCTTTTATATGGTCAGAAACCGTATAATCATCGGTTTCTCCCGGCTGGGTCATTATGTTACATACATAAAGTTTCTTTGCTTTTGAAGCCGCAATCGCGTCAGCTACTTCATCCACAAGGAGATTTGGAATTACGCTTGTATACAAGCTGCCCGGACCTAAAATAATTAAATCAGCCCCCTTGATGGCAGTCAATACATCAGGAAGCGGCTTACATTTTTCAGGTTCGGTAAATAGACGTTTTATAACGCCGCCGGCCTCCGGAATATTTGATTCTCCGTGAATTACACGCCCATCTTCAAATTTTGCGGCAAGTTTCATATCATCAAGAGTTGCTGGAAGGACTACCCCTCTTATTGAAAGAACTTTTGAAGATTCCTTGACCGCAGACACCATATCTCCGGTAATCGCACACAGCGCTGTTAAGAACAAATTGCCGAAACTGTGCCCTTCAAGTCCTTCGCCGTTTTGAAAGCGATATTGAAAAAGCTGTGTAACTAAATCTTCATCATCAGCCAGCGCAGCAATACAGTTTCTGATATCACCCGGAGGCAAAATACCGAGTTCTTCTCTTAATCTGCCGGAACTTCCGCCGTCATCTCCGACAGTAACAACAGCAGTAATGTTATTTGTAAAACGTTTAATCCCCTTAAGCAGCATTGATAAACCGGTTCCTCCGCCTATTGCAACAATATGCGGACCGCGGTTCAGCTTACGGCGCCTGTATAGGATTTCCAGTACTGAACTTCTGTCTTTTTCTGTATGCAAATCCATTATTGACATATTGGTCTTTTGCCAGCCGAGAAAAAACAGGACTATTCCCGCAAGAATTAAAATACAGGCTAACAGGTCATGTGGAAGATAATTCACAGTTGACTTTGCAAACGCAAGCAGCCAGGACAAAACCCCGATATTTAACAAAATTAAAATGCCAAACAAAATTAAAAAAGAGCCTAAAAGTATAATAGCAAACCAGCGCTTTACTTCCAGCCCCGGAATTAGCCAACCGACATCTTTTGGCACTTTCAAGTGAGTTATCTTTTTTAACATACTATTCCGCCCATCCTGCTTCTTTTGCCGTAATATAATTTACCGGATACGGTTTAATTAATTCATACGCCTGTTTAATTAATTCAACAGAAGATTGATACTTATTACTAAAATGAATAGTTTGAGCGTTAACAGAAACCATCCCTTGATTAATTGTTCTTATTTGCGAAGTATGAATAAAATGCTGTAAACGCTTCATAATAGAGTAATTATCCGTATTATCAGATATTGAATAATCAATACTCAAGTCCGTATTGTAAGTTTTTTCGGGCATTAATTCCTGAATAACCCTTATATTAACCAGTTCAGCCGTTTTCTCCGCAATATCACCAATTGGCGCATAAAGCGAAAGCCAGTTTGAACATTTTTTTACAGCCCTTGCAACCGCACAGGAGAATTGGAAATCTTCACCCATTTTTTTATACATTGCACCATGAGGTCTCACAAATTCTATATCAAGACTATACGCCTTTGCAAAAGAAATAAGCGCCCCTACCTGATAAACAACAAGAGTTTCTATTTCTTCTTCCGTCAAATCAACATTTCTGTATCCGAACCCCTGAATATCAGCATAGCCTATATGTGCACCGATTGCTATATTTCTGTTTTTAGCTTCAAAAAGAGCAGATTTTATAACAACAGGATCACCGGCATGAAATCCGCAGGAAATAGCTGCAGAACTCACATAATCCAGAAGTTCCAATTCGCTTGAGTTTTTATAAACCCCGAACCCCTGTGCTAAATCACAGTTAAAATCTATATTTTTTATTTGTTTTCTCTCTAATGTTTCCTGCATTATTTCCAACCTCAATATAAAACTATTATACCATAAAATATTAATTATATTTGTATTTGTGATTTTAAAAATGCCTGTATAAATCCGTCGATTTCACCATCCATAACTGCATCTACGTTTCCGGCTTCAAATCCTGTCCTGTGATCTTTTACCAATTTATACGGATGAAATACGTAAGAGCGGATTTGTGAACCAAAGTTAATATCAAACGCCTCGCCCTTTAATTCCGCAAGTTTTTTCTCATGTTCCTGCTGTTTCAACTCCAGCAATTTAGAGGCAAGCATTTGCATTGCATTTTCTTTGTTTTGCAGCTGCGAACGCTCCTGCTGACATTTAACAACTATACCTGTCGGTTTGTGCACAATCCTCACAGCTGTTTCAACTTTATTAACGTTCTGACCGCCGGCACCACCGGAACGCATTGTATCAATTTCTATATCCTCCGGAGGAATATGAATTTTTTTATCCACATCCGGAATTATCGGAGAAACTTCGCACGATGCAAAACTTGTCTGGCGTTTATTATTTGCATTAAACGGGGAGAGTCTTACAAGCCGGTGAACACCTTTTTCCGCTTTCAAATACCCGTATGCATACTTCCCTGTTATTTTAAGAGTTGCTGATTTTATACCTGCTTCTTCACCATCAGATTTTTCAATAAGCTCTGCTTTATAATTATGTTTTTCCGCCCAGCGCGCATACATTCTTAAAAGCATATTTGCCCAATCCTGCGCATCCGTACCGCCGGCTCCTGCGTTTATACTTAAAAAAGCATCAGCATAATCATACTCTCCGCTTAATAATTTTTCAAACTCATATTTATCAAGCTGCTTTTCAATTTGCTTAAGATTTTCTTCTGATTCTTTTATAAAATCATCATCATTTAACTCCAGCGCCGTTTCCGCATCAGAAATAATTTCTTCCCAATTTTTAAACAGGTCAATAACATCTTTTATTTCCCGTATTTGAGCGCCAAGTTCGGAGGCTTTTCTCTGATTTGACCAGATTTCCGGTTTTTCAAGTTCTGATTGCAAATTTTGCAGCTTTTCATTAAGAGCCGCAAAGTCAAAGATACTCCTTATTTTTTGCAATTCGTTTTTTTAATTCTAATATATTCATACATTGAATTTTAGTATAAATCTCATTTTATTACAAGTAAAAAGCACCTGATAACAGGTGCTCTTTACGATTTATTTTTCATTTTTCTTATTTCTGAGCTTTTGTATCTTCCTTTTCATCAAACTCGTTATTATCAATCATTTTTTGAAGTTCCGAAGGTTCATACTCTTTATTAACAAATTCAATTGTAGCTCCGTTCTTCAATGCATCAAGCAGCCCGTTAATTATTTGCATTTGTTTACGTGTTTTTAAGGTTTGTTCAATTTCACCCTTTACCTTGCTGAACGGGAATGTTCCTGCTTCCATTCTATCAGTTACAATTATGATATGATAACCGTATTTTGATTTAACAAGATCACTAATTTTGTTAACAGGAAGTGCAAACGCTGCATCCGAAAATTCCTTTACCATTTCTCTTCTTGAAAAGAAACCTAGTTCACCACCCTGTTTTGCGCTTGTTCTGTCATCTGATTTTGCTTTAGCGATTTTTGCAAAATCTCTCGGATTATTTTTTACTTCCTTAAGGACCGCTTCCGCTTTTTCTTTTCTTACGGCCATTTCTTCATCAACACGTTTCTTTAATTCTTCTTCCGTTATTTCAGGATTTTTCTTCTTTAATTCAGCTGCATATTCATCAGCATCCGCAAGTATTAAAATGTGTGATGCTCTTACTTTTTCAGGATAAGAGAAGTTTGCTTTTCTTTTTTTATAATAATTAGCGACCTCATCTTCCGTTACATTTGTCTTAGAAATTGAATCTGCAAGTTTTCTGACTTTTAATTCATTTGTCGTCATTTCTTTAAACTTGGCAGATGAAATCCCTTTAGCTCTCAAAAAGCTGTTTAATTCACTCTTTGAACCAAATATACCCACCAAACGTTCAATTTCTTTTTCATAATCTTCATTGGTTACAATGATATTACGTTTTTTTATTTCCTGATTAAGCAGGGTATTGTAAATAAGTTCATTAACAACTTTATCTTTGAAAATACCGTATAACATATTATCTTTATTTTTTACGGCATCTTTATTATTCGCAAAAATAGAATCTCCGACCCATTCATCAAATGTCTCGTCAAACTGCGCCTGCGTAACAGGTTCACCGTTAACTTTCAGGATTACATTCCCGCCGTTTAAAGAGCACCCTGCGGCAATAAGTCCTGCAAACATCAAAGACAGTAATAATTTTTTCATCTAAATACCCTCTTCCTTATATTTGTAACTAACATCTTTTATATGATAAAACAAACCTGTTAAAATGTTAAATAATTCATCAAAATTTGAATATACATTTTTTAACAATAAAATAGACTTCGTATTATCAACGCTTTTTGGAGCAACCGTAAATCTTATATTCCTTGATATTTCCGGTTTTAACTTTGCTTTAATCAAATTCCACTCATAGGTAGTATACGGAGTATAAATTCTGATATATTCATCCGTTTCCCTTACGGCGGAAATTCCGGCATCTGTTGCAAGAAGTCTTATTCTGATTAATTTTGTTAAGTTTTCAACTTCTTCCGGTAATTTTTTAGAGAAACGGTCCCGCCATTCAGAAATTATATAATCCAATTCTATTTCGGATTTTACATCACTCAAACGTTTGTATTCTATCATTTTTTGTTCTGTATCACCAACCCACTCATCAGGAATAAATGCTGTCACATTTATATCTACAATTGCCTGTACTACATTTCTGACTTCTTCACCCTTTAATTCATTTACCGTATCTTCAAGAAGCTGGCAGTACGTATCAAAACCTACGTTCACCATGTGCCCGTGCTGTTTTGTTCCGAGAATATTTCCTACTCCTCTTATTTCAATATCACGCATAGCTATTCTGTATCCGCTACTAAGCGTTGTAAATTCTTTAATTGCTTTTAAGCGTTCTTTTGCTTCATCCGTTAATTCCTTGTTAAGTTTATAAAAACAATAACAGTATGCCTGACGTTCACTTCTCCCTACGCGTCCCCGTATTTGATATAGCTGTGCCAAACCTAATTTATCGGCATTATGAATAATTATAGTATTTGCATTGGGTATGTCTATTCCGTTTTCAATAATTGTTGTACACAAAAGAATATCATATTCATGGTTAGAAAAATCAACAATAATTTTTTCAAGTTCTTTTTCGTCCATTTGTCCGTGGCCTACAGCAATTCTTGCATTTGGGACAAGAGCCTGTAATCTGACTTTGAAATCTAAAATTGTTTCAACCCTGTTATAAAGATAAAATACCTGACCGTCTCTATCCAATTCATGCAATATAGCGTTCCTTAAAACCTGTTCATTGTATTCTCCTACAAATGTTTTTATAGGCAGCCTGTTTGAAGGAGGAGTATTTATAACAGAAATATCTTTAATACCTGATAAGGACATATAAAGCGTTCTTGGTATAGGAGTTGCGGACATTGAAATAATATCAATATTTTCCCGCATTTCTTTTATCTTTTCTTTATGCCGCACACCAAACCTGTGTTCTTCATCTATAACAAGAAGCCCCAAATCTTTAAATACAATATCTTTTTGTAAAAGCCTGTGCGTACCGATTACTACATCACACTGCCCTGTCGCCATATTTTTCAAAGTTTCATGCTGTTCTTTTTTAGAACGAAACCGGCTTAAAAGTTCAACATTAACACCAAACGGTTTAAAGCGTTCCTGCATAGTATTATAGTGCTGGAATGCAAGAAGGGTTGTCGGAACTATAACTGCAGTTTGTTTACCCGATGCGGCAGCTTTAAATATAGCTCTCATGGCAACCTCTGTTTTACCAAACCCTACATCTCCGCATATCAATCTGTCCATAGGAGTACTGCTTTCCATATCAGCTTTTACATCATTAATCGCTTTTAGCTGATCCGGCGTTTCCATGTACTCAAAACTTTCTTCAAGTTCAATCTGCATAGGTGTATCCGGCAAAAATTCAATACCCTGTTTCATTTTCCTTCGTGCATAAAGCCTTAAAAGATCATAGGCAATAGTTTCTACTTCTTTTTTAACCTTTGTTTTTGTGCTCTCCCAGTCGCTTCCGCCCATTCTTGAAAGTTTAGGCTTTATATTACCTGCCCCTCTGTACCTTGACAGAAGGTTGATTTGTTCCGCCGGAATATGCAAACGGTCTTTTCCTGCATACTCTATTGTAAGATAATCTTTTAACTGCCCGTCTATCTCCTGCTTCGAAAGCCCTGCGTATATCCCTATTCCGTGAACTGAATGCACAATATAGTCTCCGGGAGTAATATCATTAAGGCTTTCTATATACTCCATTTTGGTTTTATACGGGCGTTTCTTGGCAGTCGTAATATTTTTTCCTGATTTATTAAAAAGTTCTCTGTCTGTAAGGTAAAGCAAATTTAATTCTTCAACAATACAGCCGGAAGATGCCGTATTTTCAATTAATTCAAATTCAAAAATTCCAAGTTCACCCAGTTCTTCTTTTACCCTGTCAGGATAGTCCGTCGCAATAATTAATTTATACCCCGGATAACGGTTTACAAAATCCGCAAGTTTTACAAAATCAGCATCAAACAGAGGAACAGAAAGCGCATTTAAATCAATCACTTCCAATTCCGTATCATCAAGAAAATTATTCAGATAAATTTTTGAATTTCCTGCAATACCGCCTATGATTTCTTTAGTCGAAATATGATTTTTACCGGTTACTGCCTGAATTAACCCTGTTTTAAGATTTTCGGCTAACTGATTATCAAAATTCCCGTTTAAAGTATCAAGCCTCGTAACAACTTCGCTATACTCATCAATTACAAAAGTATATCCGCTAAAATAGTCCGCCGCCTGTACTAAATGTGTATTAAAATAATTTTGATACACATTTATTCCTTCAAAATATCCTTCTTCTGCGGTCTGTTCTTTCAAAAAATCAGGAAGTCCTGTAACATCATCAGGCAAAATAAATTTAAAAAGCGGATAAATAATACATTCATCGACTTTGCCAATAGAACGCTGGGTCTCATTATTAAAAAATCTTATATCAACAATCTCGTCCCCCCAGAACTCAATTCTGGCCGGAGAGTCCGTAAATGAATATATATCTGCAATATCCCCGCGGAGACTAAATTCTCCAATATCGGAAACCATTGTAACACGTTTATACCCTAATCTGATTAATTTTTTTGACAGTTCCTGCGGAGATATCTCATCACCTGTTTTATAGACAAGCGTATTATTTTTATAAAAATCCGCATCAGGAAATGACTCCATTAAAGCCCTTGCAGGTACAATTACAAGTTCGGGCTGAGAGATGAGTGTTTTTACCTGATTTGAAAGGTCATAAAAATCAGGATACAAAAGTTCATAAGGAGAAATACTTTGATATGGCAGAATTGCAGCATCCCTGTTAAATATCTTTTTTAAGTCACTTTGATATTTTTGCGCATTAATTTCAGTTGATGTAAGCATTACAACTTTACGTCCGTCTTCAACGCACCTGTTTACAGCATATAACCTTAAATAAGACGTTAAACCGGTTAATATAAATGACGAATATTTAAGTTTATCAAAAATGCTCATTACTTTTTAGTTGTTTGTTCGTAGGATATGCCCATTTCTTTTAATGCTTGAATAAATCTTTCAGCACAGGCAGACTGGACTTCCGGCGGCACAACTCTTAAAATTTCAACAGTTTTGGATATAACCGGATCTTTGTCATACCATCTGCTGCCGTTCACCGGTTTGACCATATCATAAAAACGGTCGATAGCATCCGTTGAAACTTTTTGTGCTAACTTGTCCAAAAACAATTTTGCATGAGAATGGAGTTCTTCAGGATAATTTTTTAACAGTTCAATAACCTCAAGTAATTTCGGGTCATGGTCATACCAGCGTTTATAAGCGGGAGTCATTTTTTATAACCTCCTCTGCTGAAATGATTGAATTATCTTCATTGTTAAGCCTTACAATTTTTGCCCCAAGAGCGCGAAGTTTTGCGTCAAAATGTTCATACCCTCTGTCAATATGATGGAGATTTGTTACCTCTGAAACCCCTTCTGCCATTAATGCAGCCACCACCAGACCTGCGCCTGCTCTTAAATCACAGGCCCTTAGCGTTGTACCGGTTAGTTTTTTGACACCTTTAACAATTGCATGATTTCTGTCCTGATGAATATCTGCGCCCATTCTTCTTAAATCAGGGACTTGCATAAACCTGTTTTCGTAAAGACTTTCCGTGATAATACCGACACCTGCAGCCGTTGTTAAAAGAGTCATTGCCATTGACTGCAAATCTGTCGGGAAGCCCGGATAAGGTTGTGTTACAAAATTTATTGAATTTAATCTGTTTTTACAGGATACTTCTATTGCGGTAGGTTCAAGGAGTTTAATGTGTGCACCCATTTTTATTAATTTATCATTAAAGAAGGTTAAATGAGCCGGGAAGATATTTCTGATAACTGCCTTACCTTTTGTTGCAACAACAGCAGCCATAAAGGTTCCCGCTTCAATCCTATCAGGTATTGTTGTATACTCTATCGGGTGCAAATCCGATTGTTTAACCCCGTTAATAACAATTTCCGATGTGCCCGCTCCTGAAACATCTGCTCCCATTGTATTAAGGAAATTTGCCAAATCGACTATTTCCGGTTCCTGTGCCGCGTTTTGAATTCTTGTAGCGCCATCGGCAGTAATAGCAGCGAGCATAAGATTTTCCGTAGCACCTACTGACGGAATATCCAGATAAATATCGGTACCTGTTAATTTCTGAGCTTTTGCATGCACATAACCATTTTCTATTTTGATTTTTGCACCCAGCGCCTCAAGCCCTTTAATATGAAAATCAACTCTCCTCTCACCGATAGCACACCCGCCAGGAAGTGCAACTACTGCCTCGCCGCAGCGAGCCATTAATGCGCCTAGAACGATAAAGGACGCTCTCATTTTACTGACATATTCATATCTGGCTGTCACTGACGTTAAGTTTTCCGCATCAATAACAACGGACTTTTCAGCTTTATCATAAGTAGTTTTTGCGCCAAGTCCTTCAATAACATCAAGCATTATATTAACGTCCGTTAATTCAGGAACATTATAAATCTTTGTTTGACCTTTAGTTATAATTGATGCAGCCAACAACTTAAGCACCGCATTCTTTGCGCCGCCTATTAAAACTTCTCCCTTTAATGGATACCCACCTTTTATGTTGTATAATTCTGTCAATGTCACTCCAGTTCTTATCATAATTATAATACAACCATATTAATAAAATGTAAAGGTTTGTTACATTTTATAACCTATTTGGAGGACTGCTAAATAATGCTATACTTTAGCCTCGCGGGGAATTGAATTACTGATAATATCAATAACAAAATCCAGTGCACCATGCTGAGCATCAAAAACTCTGCGGCATGCTCCAGATGTTTCAGCATAAAAATTTTTATCCGACAGTAATCTATCGGCAGTTTGTAAAAATTCTTCTTTATCTTTTACAACAAATCCGGCGTTAAAACTTGTTAACAACTTATAAATATCTTTAAAATTGTGTGTATCAGGACCCGAAATTACCGGTTTATCCCATATTGAAGCCTCAAGAGGATTATGTCCGCCCGTTTTGCAAAAACTCCCGCCGATAAAAGCAATATAAGCAAAGCTATACATTTTTGCAAGTTCACCCAGTGTATCAAGAAGTATAATATCATAATCTTGGAAACTATCATCCTTTGAACGATACCCGTATTTTAAACCTCTTTCATCGAGCAGCCTTTTTATATCATCAAGCCTCGTAAGATGTCTTGAAGCATGCAGAAGTTTTAAATCGGGATGTTTAACTTTCAATTTTTGATAAACCTCAAAAACAATTTCATCTTCTCCCGCATGAGTCGACCCCGCAAGAAATATTCTGCCGCCGCCATTATCAATATTCACATCAACATCCGGCGGAGTAATATCAAACTTCAAATTTCCCATAATTTTTGTTTTATCAGGCATGGAGCCGAGATATAAAAACTTGTTATTATCGTCCTCCGATTGAGTAAAAACACCCGCGTAATTACTCAATACACTTTTAAAGAACCATTTGAACGGTTTATAATACTTGAATGATGAATCTGATATTCTTCCGTTTATTGTATAAATCTTAATACCTCTGCGCTTGCATACGGAAGCAAAATACGGCCAGATTTCCGTTTCCGCTATAAAAACCATATCCGGCTTTATTTTATTTAAAAAATTTTCCACAATAAACGGACAATCAGCAGGAAAGAAAGTAATAAAATCAACCGTATCGGAAAGTTTTTTATGTGCAATTTCCTGACCGGTAACTGTGCCTGTAGTCAGTACAATTTTGGCACCGGGAAAAAACTCCCCCGTTGCCTTGAGAAGTTTCTCCAATGCAATAACTTCACCGACAGAAACCCCGTGAAACATAATAACGGGTCTTTTGTCTTCTAACCAGTTATCCGGCGCTTTAAAAAAGCCCAGTTGTGTTTTGTATCTGACTTTCCTGTTAAATTCCATATTAACCCGCAATATATTTAACAAGTGTTCTTACGCCGGCACCTGCGCCGCCTTCAATAAACTCTTTCTGCGGTTTTTCAAAGTATGCGGTACCTGCAATATCAATATGTGCCCATTTGACATCCTTAACAAATTTTTTAAGGAAAACACCTGCAGTAGATGCGCCGCCCCAGCGGGAACCGGTATTTTTCATATCGGCAAAAGAACTTTTGAGGCTTTCACCATACTCATCCCAGAGAGGAAGCTCCCAAAAACGTTCGCCGGCCTGTTTTGCAGTTTCTATTAACGTTTTTACAAAACTTTCATCATTTCCCATAATACCGGACGCCTGTGTTCCCAGCGCAACCATACAAGCGCCTGTAAGTGTTGCTATATCAATCACTTCATCCACGCCGAGTTCACAAGCGTAACAAAGCGCATCTGCAAGAGTCAAGCGACCTTCAGCATCCGTATTATCAATCTCAATAGTTTTACCATTCTTAGCCGTCAGAATATCACCCGGTTTGTAAGCTCCGCCGCTAATCATATTTTCACAAGCCGCAATAATACCATGAACTTCAACATTCGGATTAAGCGCGGTTAGAGCTTTCATTGTTGCTATAACACAGGCAGCACCGGACATATCATCCTTCATAGTCAACATTGACGATGCCGGTTTTAAATCCATACCGCCGCTGTCAAAAGTAATACCTTTGCCAATTATAGCAATCCTTTTTACCGGATTATCACACGTATACCTCATGTGTATTAACTTGGGCGGCTGTACACTTCCCTGTGCAACTGCAAGGTAAGCCCCCATACCAAGTTTTTCGATTTCATCGGTTTCATATACTCTTACATCCAAATCAAGAGATTCCGCTACATCTGCCAAAAACTGCGGAGTAATTATTTGAGCGGATTCATTAATTAAATTCCGTGCCAGGCTCATTGCCTCCGCAATTTTTTCCGTCCGCTCTACAATTGATTGATTTGCCTGTACAAATACAGTTTCAACCTTATCCGGTTTTTCGGATTTATATTTGTCAAAGCTGTAATCTGCAATTTTTACACCATATACAAACTGTTCCGAATAATCAAAATTAACACCTTCAAGCGAAAATGCAACTGTTTTAGCTTTCATCTGCATAGATTTCTTAATTGCTTTTGCTGCAGCTTCACGTAATCTATCGGGTGTAAACTCTTCTTTTTTGCCAAAACCGATAAGCAATATTTTACTTGCAGGAATTTTGTCATACGTTTGAAGAAGATACGTTTCACCGAATTTTCCTTCAAAACCGTCTTTATCTATTGCATAATAGTTAGCAATTTCATTACTTGTTTTTTCACCTTCAAACTGGTTAACAACCAGTATATTACAATGAATTTCGTTTACATTATGAACTACTTGTATATTCATATAACTCTCCTCTTTTATTATAATTCTATCACTTTTCAAGGATAATGTAAAATACTACACCTTCATACCGCCTGAATGGTGGTTGTATAATGCCGGTTTGTATTTAATCTGTAATGCTTTTGAATCTTTATTATTTATATCTTCTTTGGTAAGAATCTGGCTTGTTCCTTCGTTTGCACGGTTAACTATAGTTTTATGTGAAATTGATGCAAGTTCATTTCTGAGTACCGGCGTTACAATATTACACGATAATATAGATGCTCCGATTGTTGCGCCGGTTGTAAAGATATTTTTAAACGCAGTATATTGCTTTTTATGGGACTCAAATGATGTCAAAGGTGTCAAATCCTTTTCCATATTAAAGTTGCCTTTCCCGTAAGAATGTTTAAACGGCGAGTTTTCCATATAATTTTTTATCGATTTTGGCAAAATCTTACCTGTTGTAACCAATTTTTTAGAGAAATTTTTAATTCCTGTAGTCAGAAGATAAAATGAACCGATATTAACTACCGCATCAAAGGTTTCTTGCGGGATTAAAAAAGTCTTTTCTTTTGCGGAAATTTTATCATTGAATAAGATTGCCGTAATTTGTGCGGCAGAAGACAGAGCCCATCCTATAGTTCCTGTGTGCACCAGCATTTTTGCAGGATCTTTACTATAGTTATTCCAAATATTTTCAAGGTATTTGTCAAAATTTGGCTTAAACATTAATACCTTCTTTCTTCTGTTCTCTTGCTTTTGTTTTTGCAATAAATCTGTTTGTTAAAATAGCCGTTAACGGAGCATCCACCGCAAAATTTGTAAAGACCATGACGCAAAGAGCAAGTAAAGTAGATAACGCTGTTCTATAATTTTTTAAGAATAAACTACCCTCCTTTAACCCATGTAATTTTGAGTTTGGAATTAACAACCTTGAGTAAGATTTATTTCCTTCCGGACGTGTCATTGATTCAACAAGATTATAACTTGGCTGCCTTACGCCAATACCTGCCAGAGTTCCAATAATTACTTTTGCTCTTGTTCTATCCTTTGAAATACTGCGGGTTTCTTCCTTTACGTGCTTGTTGTGTCCGTCAATGTATGGCTGGGTAAGGTAGGCGGTTCCGCCCATAATAAGACGATTGGGCGCCGGTCTGGATATCCAGTCTGCTACTTTATTCCAGGTTTCAGGATTTCCGTTACCCATTGATATATTAGGCAGGTGATTAAAAAAATTATTAATACTTATAGGCATACAACGACACACTCACTACTACCGTCATAAAACATGTCAAGATAAAAAATTGACTTTTTTTGAAACAATATTACAAAATTTTTACAATTATTCTTCATTAAGGCTCAGAACAGCCATAAACGCTTCTTGAGGAACTTCCACTTTTCCTACTGACTTCATACGTTTTT
>CASELB010000029.1 GCA_949288685.1 uncultured bacterium | reverse complement strand
TAACCAAGGCGATGACGACGACGATGATGATGACATCGGCGGTAACCAAGGCGGCGGTAACCAAGGCGATGATGATGATGACGACGATGATGATGACGATATAGGCGGCAACAACGGTGATGAACAAGAGCCGGAGCCAGAGCCTGAACTAGAATTACCAAAGGTTGAACCTAAGCCTACCCCCGAAGTAAAACCGCTTCCTAATAAAGGCGGTAATATTAGTGACGACGCATATAACAGTAACGGTTTCATTAATGTTGGTAATGATAAATACAATCAAGCCGGACGAGACACTATTAAACAAACGGATGAATACTCTCACAATGTTAACGTAGACAGAGAAACGAATTTAATCAGGTAAAATACAGTTAACAAAAATCAAAATACCTCGGTAATACCGAGGTATTTTATTAATATTCTTTCAACATACCCTGAGACTACAAAATATATTTTCTGAACACTTATTTATATTATAATTAATAACAAATGGTTAATCTTTCAAATCTTTTTGATACGGTAAGAAATGTATATACATCACTCTCGTACAACAACAGGTACGGCAGAGCGCTAATTCCTTTAAGATACTTTTTTGAACTCACTTACCGCTGCAACCTTAACTGTCCGTACTGTTATATCGGAAACGAACGTAATAAAAACGAACTTACAACAAAAGAGTGGTACAAAATTATAGACCAGATACCATTCTACTCTATTGTTACGCTTGTCGGCGGAGAACCGCTTATACGCAAAGATTTTCCTGAAATATTAAACTATCTTTCAAAAAAAATCTTACACAAAACCCACGTTGTTTCAAACGGAATACTAATTACACCGGAGATTATAAAAGAATTTGAACGCTCTAAACTAATGCTTTTATCAGTCTCATTGGACGGATATGGTGAAGTACACGACAAAAACCGCGGTCAAAAAGGAATTTTTGACAAAATAATCTCAAATCTGGATAATGTCAGACAACTCAAAAAAGCACCGATGATTGATATTAAAACCATAGTGCTTCCTGACAACCTTGACTCTCTGCCTGAATTATATAAACTCTGTAATGATATGAAGTTTGATTTCTTTTCAATATCTTTTTTAAGAAACAACAACCTTAAACAAAATGCAGTCCTTGTAAATTCTTTTATACCGGAGTTTACACAAAATTACCCGATAGAACCTTATTTTGATATGAAACACTTTAAAGAAATTTACAAAGAACTTGAGTCAATGAGTAAACATTCAAAAGTTAAGATACGTTACGCGCCTAAATTTGAGTATACGCACACCCCGCTTGATACAATTGAAGAATTTTTTAAAACACCTGCAGATACACCGGTAACCGAACTTTATACACCTTGTAAATACCCCTATACAAATATGATGATAAATCCTGAAGGTGATGTATACCCGTGTCTTTCAATGAAAATAGGCAATATAAAAGAAAATAGCATTAAAGAATTATTTAATAAACCGCATTATTGCTGTTTCAGGAAAAATCTAAAAGCCTCTGGCGGAGTTTTCGGAGCATGCCAGATGTGCTGCGAACTTGTGCCAAAAGAAAGGGTTAAAAAATGAAAATACTTGTAACCGGTGCAACAAAAGGGATAGGGAAAGTTATCGCAGAAACTCTTAACGGAGAAATATATGCAACAGGCAGAGATAAAAATATTCTAAATACTTATAAAAACCATTTTGCCGCTAACCTGAATAACAGGAATGACTTGATAAACCTCGGAAACTACATTGAAGAGAAACAAATAGATGTTCTCATAAACAATGCCGGTGCTTACATCTGGGCAAATACCGACTCTATGAAACTTGATAATATAGAAAATATAATAAATACGGACTTAACTGCCCCGCTCTACCTTATATCAAGGGCTGTCGGAGGAATGAAAGAACGCCGGTTCGGACGTATTATAAATATAGGTTCAATAAGCGGAGTAATGGGAGAAGCGGGCGCAAGCGCATATTCTGCCGCAAAATCCGGACTTATCGGTATGACAAAAGCGCTTGCGCTTGAACTTGCAGAATTTAATATCACCGTAAATACAATTAATCCGGGCTGGGTTGAAACAGAACTCGGCAGTAATTCTATTGAAGACAGCGGATTTTCACGCGATGAAATTCTTGAAACAATACCGCAAAAAAGGTTTGTAGAACCGGTGGAAATTGCTAATCTGATACAATACCTTATTTCTGACATGGCAAAAGGTATAACCGGACAATCAATAAACCTCTGTGCCGGATTAAGCGTAGGGTGCTAAAACTTTATCAAACATATATTTAACACACTCTTTTGAGTGATGATTTTTACGCCCGATTTTCCAGCACTCTTCAACACATCTGTCATATTCAGCAGGATTATTTAAATAAAATCTTATTTTCCGTGCAAGCTCTTCCACACTTTCCCAGTATGGCATATTCCCGACATAAAGTGATAATTCACCGCGTCTATCACTAATCATCAGCCGCTTGCACGCAACAGCCTGAATAGTCCTGTGATTAAGTGATGAAATTCCCTGTGCGTTCATACTAAACAGTATTTTTGCATTATTAATCGCTTTAGCCATATCCGGTTCATTATCAATAAACCCTTTATAAGCTGTTTCAATAAGCTCTTTATCCGTTGTTCTTTTAAGGGCATCCTCATAATGCCTTTCTATTGCGTACCACGCAAATTTTAAATCCGGCAGACATTTTCTTAAGCTGATAAATGTATCAAGTCTGAAATCCGTATCAAGACGCCCTGCAAACATTACATCAAACTCCGGTTCCATACAAAAATCTTTATAAATTTCAAAATTTACAAACTGGGGAAGGTAGTAGAAATGCGGAAAGTTGTACATTTTCATCATTTCTTTATCCCATAAAAACGTATAGACATCATCATTATACAAATAAGGGAAATATTTATCCCACTCCTGACCGGAGGTTTTTGATTCAATATTGTCTGCAAAGTAACAAATACCCTTTGCTTTCATTCCGTTATCTATCTTAATTTTTAGAGGCGAAAAGTCATACCCGATAATTACATCATACTCATTTATTAAATATTGATTTATATTTTTATCAAAGAGTTCGTCAAATACTACAATTTGAACATCACGTCCAAAATTTTGTTCTATACCGTCAGTAATACTTGAAACAATTAACCGCCCGGCAATTGAGACCGGTTGTATTACCAAAACTGCCGGATTTTTCATAATCTGTCCGCCAATTGTTTTTCAAATTCAATTGCTGTCTTTGTTTTAGCAAGTCCTCCCAGAGAAGTTTCTTTTAAAACAGGTGACATAAGACTTCCTGTTCTTGCCAGAACATCAACAACTTCATCCGGCGGAATTTTACTTTCAATACCGGCAAGTGCCATTTCGGAAGCTGTTACGGCATGTATGGCAAGAAACGGATTTCTTTTAACACACGGAACCTCAACCAATCCGCAGACCGGATCACAGGTAAGCCCTAAAATATTTTTGATTGCAAGAATTGCCGCATTAACAATTTTCTCATTACTTCCGCCGCGTAAATAAGTCAATAAACCGGCAGACATGCCCGCAGCGACTCCGCATTCAGCCTGACAGCCTGCTGCAGCACCGGCAAGACGAACTTTATTTGATATAACCTGCCCTATTTTACCGGCTGTAATAAGTCCGTTCACAAGATTATCTTTAGAAATATTTTCTTCTTCCGACATTGTAATAAGTACTGCCGGCACAATTCCGCAAGAACCGGCGGTTGGGCATGCTACTATTTTACCCATTCTTGCGTTTTCTTCCGCAGAAGCAAGGGCGTATATCGTTATTTTTTCAAAAAATTTGCCAAACAGTGCCGGATTATTTTTGAAATAACTTTGCAATTTCTTACAATCACCGCCTGACAAACCGCTTTTTGAAAGTTCTCCCGTCTTTACGCCGTTTTCTATACATTCTTTCATAGCGCTGATATTAACGTATACCATATTGCGCAAATGTTCAACCGTAAAATCTTGTACAAAGGCTTCTTCCGCCTGCGCCTGTTCATAAATACATAATTTATTTTTGCTGCACTCAAATAATAGCTCTTCAAATGTTTCCGTAATAATCATGATTTAAGTTTCCTTATTCCGGTTGCAAAATAAATACATTCAATATTTTTTACGTTGTTAATAATTTCCGTATCAATTTCAGAATCAAGTTCAATATACATTGATGCATTACCGCCTTTGATATCCCTGTCACAATGTAGAGAGGCAATATTTACACCTTTTCGCTGAATTAAATCCGTAACTTTGGAAATAACACCCGGCAAATCCTGATATATCATTAACAAAGAATTATAATGTCCTGTAATACGAACATTAAAACCGTTAATATTAGTAACGGCTATTTCTCCCGAACCTACTGACTCAGCCCTTATAGTCATTTTATCATTAATAATAATTCTCACGGCATTTGGCGGTTTATTAGTATCTTCTATAAACTCATACTCATACTCAATACCGTAATCATTATCAAAAATATTTTTTATCCGGATATCATCAACGCCCCAGCCCAGAATTCCGGCAAGAAGTGCTTTATCAGTACCATGTCCTTTCCCTGTCGTTGCAAAAGAGTTATAAAGCCTGAAATGTACTTTTTTAATTTCAGCATTAAAAATTTCGCGCGCCATAAGTCCTATTCTGACAGCTCCCGCCGTATGAGAACTGGAAGGACCGACCATAATGGGCGAAATTACATCAAGAAGCGTTTTTCTGCCAGACATCCGGCTAATTAACCTCCGTTGCACCGTTTACAAATTCATTAATTATAGAATAAAGTTTTTGCTGCCAGTCAGCACTTTTCTCAAGGAAAAAATCAGCACCGCGATTTTTACAAATATGTTCTAATTCTTTCTTGTTTGATGCCGTCATAACTCCGATTGTCGGGCGGCGTCCTGTATTATCCGCAATTTTTCGCAGCTCTGAAAGCAGCATAAAACCTTCCCTGTCTGTCGGGATGAATAAATCCATAATTACAAACTCATAATTACGTTTTCTGTACTTATTTACAGCATCATAAATTTCATGTGATACATCAATATCATACTTAAATTTTTCCAGCAAAACTTTCAACTGATAAGTAATAACACCTAAATCATCAATAATAAGCATTGCCGGAGCCGTAGAAGTTTCTTTATCAAGTTCAGGGTTTAAAATAGATTGAACCGATTTCCTTGAATTTTTATCCAACTGATTAACCAAATCAACAATAGAATCCAATTGTTGTTTTAGTGTTTCAAGGTTAACATTCTGGGGAACATCCGCATCGGTAATACCATAAAAAATGTTTAAAAACTCGGAATCTAAATCAATATTCATACTTATATCCTGTTATACGGCTATACTTACAAATACAATATAACATATTTAGCAACATTTGACCAGACCCGCAGAAAGATAAACCCGTCAAAAAGTAAATTAATCCTGAGAAGAAATAACTTTATCAATCAAACCGTATTCAACAGCCTGAGCGGCAGACATATAGTAATCTCTCTCGCAGTCTTCTTTAACTTTTTCAAGCGGCTGCCCCGAATTTTCGGATAGAATACCTGTCAGCATTTCTTTCATTCTAAGTATTTCTTTGGCTTCGATTTCAATATCAGTTGCCTGTCCTTTAGCGCCGCCTAAAGGCTGGTGAATCATTATACGCGCACTCGGGAGTGCCATTCTTTTACCCTTTGCACCGGCAGAAAGAAGAAATGCGCCCATGCTTGCAGCTTCGCCAAGACAAATTGTAGATACATCAGCTTTGATGAGGTTCATGGTGTCATATATAGCCATGCCAGCCGTAATAACACCACCGGGGCTGTTAATATACAGCATAATATCTTTTTCAGGGTTTTCACTATCAAGCAGAAGGAGTTGAGCAATAATTGAATTTGCCATTTCATCATCAATTTCTTCACCTAGGAAAATTATTCTCTCACGCAAGAGACGGGAAAAAATATCAAACGAACGTTCACCTCTTGAAGACGCCTCAATAACTGTTGGCATATAGCTTAGAATTTTATTGTAATTTTCCATTATTATCTCCTTCTTATAAAAATATTATAGTTATAAAACAAAAAACTTGCAATTTTTTTTTTGCCATGTATGATAATAATATCCGAGCGGGGGTAATTCAGTGGTAGAATGCCTCCTTGCCAAGGAGGATGTCGCGAGTTCGAGCCTCGTCTCCCGCTAATAAAAAAGAGTC
>CASELB010000028.1 GCA_949288685.1 uncultured bacterium | reverse complement strand
ATCTTAGTGTAAAACCTCCGGAAAAAGTTAATAAACTTTACTCAACATTTTTTACCGGTACTTTTATATTGTTCGGGTTGTGTTCTGTTTTGTGCTATTTTTTTGCACCGCAAATAATGAGTTTTATTATTTCAAACGGCAGTGATGAACTTATAAGGCTGGCAACTGTGCATTTTAAAATAATGTCTCCGGTTATATTGTTTGGAGGTATAATTGGGATTTATTACGGGCTTCTGGTTTGTTATAAGCAATTTACCCTCCCTAATATTTCGCCGATAGTATTAAGTGCGGTAATTATAGTAGCTGTTTTACTCTGCGGAGATGACCCGAACGGACTTGTTCTGGCGTGGGCAACTACTGTCGGCGGTTTGTTACAGTTGGTTGTACAGTATCCGAAATTAAGACAAATAGGGTTTAGGTTAAAGCCTAATTTTAATTTTGTTAATAATCCTAATTTTAAACTGATATGCGAGTTATTGTTTCCGGCAGTTTTAAGCTCTACAATAGGACAGATAAATATTTATATAGATATGTTTTTTGCTTCATCCTTGAGAGAAGGTGCGTGGACAGCAGTTGTATATGCTAACAGAATATTCCAATTTCCGGTAGGAATTCTTGTGACGGCGTTTCTTGTTCCGCTGTTCCCTTTATTTTCAAGATATGTTGCTGATAAAGATTTTGAGGGGATAAAAAATTATTTTAATAAAGGGGTTGGGGTACTTTTCTTTATGTCTATCCCGATTATTATTTGTGTTTTACTTCTGGCAAAGGATGCAATAAGCCTTGTATTTGAGCGCGGAGCATTTGATGCTGTAGCTGTAATGATGGTGACAGAAGCGTTGTGTTATTTGTCAATTTCTATACTTCCTTATGTGTTTAGAGATTCTATTACAAGAGTTTATTACTCGTTTAATGATTCCAGAACACCTTTTATTGTTGCAACCTGTTCTATATTGCTTAAGTATATTTTGAATGTGATTTTAATAACAAAATTAAATATGGGTATTGCTGGAATTACTCTTTCTACATCGTTTATTACCCTGTTTAACGCGTTGTTGCTCGGTATTTTTATATCCCGGAAAATAAAATTAAATTACGGTGTATTGTTTAAAAACCTTGCAAAAATGTTGCTTGCTGGTAGTTTAACATTTGTGGTATGTGCTCTGGCTGTTCATTTTATGAATTCAATGATTTTACCTAAATACATATTTGAAATTGTAAAAATAACGGTTGTCGGCATTTTGTGTTTCAGTGTTTATGCTGTATTTAACCTTATGCTGAAAATGGAATATGCAAAAGAACTTTATTATCGTATTTTA
Source organism: uncultured bacterium (assembly GCA_949288685.1). Taxonomy (GTDB): domain Bacteria; phylum Cyanobacteriota; class Vampirovibrionia; order Gastranaerophilales; family Gastranaerophilaceae; genus CALUTH01. The sequence continues at coordinate 7,452 of CASELB010000028.1, read as the reverse complement.
AGTAAAATTGTAAAACAATAATAAAATTATTTTTCTAAAAACGGATTGTTTTTATATTTATTAACCAATGGTGTTTCATAGAGTCCCATTCTTATTTTATATGCTGTTTCTTCTTCCTCGCTAATTGTGAATTTCCCGTCAGCAGGTATTCCTCCTTCATTATCGCACATAAGTACAAACATTGCATATTCTTCTTTTGAAATATAACCGTCTTTATTTGTGTCGAGATATTCTGCCTCCTGTGCACCTTCGTTAATCAGTGTTCTTTTTATAATTTCTCTGCTGTCTTCCGGGTCTCTATATAGGTTTTTCTTACGTTCATAATTTAATGTTAATTTGCCTTGTATAAACTCTTCTTTTGTAACTTTGCCGTCTTTGTTTGTGTCAATATAATTGAGCACTAATTCAGCATAGTTAAGATATCCTTGTTTTTTTGCTGCCTCAGTTGTTGTTTTATTATTAAATAAAACGATAGGCTTTTCTTTCTGTAGAGGATTTAAATTCTTTGAATAATTTTTTCTTGTGCGAAATCCATCTTGTGCTATTTTATTTGAAAACGTTGTCACGTCCCTCTCCCTATGCTATATAACTTTTATATATAAAGTATTTTTTATCAAAATAATTGACTTTTACTATTAATAATGTGAAGATTTGTAAAGTATTGTAGTATAATAAAAATGTGGATAAGAAAGAATACCGACAAAAAGCAAAGGCAATAAGAGCCGGTCTTGATATAAAGAGATTAAGCGCTGTTATACAGGATAAGATACGTACTGTTAGCGCATATATTGAGGCAGAAGATGTTTTGCTGTATTATCCGAAAGCCGGAGAGTTAGATTTATTAGGATTAATTGAGGACAATAAAAACTTTTATCTCCCGAGAATGACGGAGGATGATATTGTCCTGTGCCCCTGGCAATACGGCGATAAACTGCTATTATCAAAGTATAACATTTATGAACCGTTGTCTGAACCGGTAGATTTTAAAAAGATTGATTTAATTATTCTTCCCGGATTATGTGCGGATAAAAATAAAAACAGGCTTGGTTATGGAAAAGGATGTTATGACAGGTTGTTGGAAAAAAGCCCATGTCCGACTATTTTTGCTGTTCCTGACGAATTAATTTTTGAGAATATTCCTGTAGATGAATACGATAAAAAAGCTGATATATTAGTCTCGCAATCAATGATTATGCCTTAGAATTTTCTACCATACTAAAGTTATAAAAACATTATATGTTTCGGTAATGTAGAAAACCGGTGTAAATTGTTAAAATTTTAGTATGATTACTCATGAGACAGAAAATTATATTATTTTGTGTCCCCAATTCCGTATTTTTACAAAAAAGGCAGCAGCGGAACTTGGCAAATTATTGTGCAATACACATTATGATAAGAGTATTGCTATAGATATGGGTAGTGTGTTAACGCTTTCTCCTGATTTTTTTGAGCTGTTGAACGGGTGCTCAACACCTCCGATACTTCTTAATACTCCTCCCGAAATACTTGCAGTATTGAATTTGACAGGCTTTGATAAAAAAGTAAGACTTTTTATTAATACAATAGACCTTGAAGAAGATAAGCGTGAATTAAGAAATCGTCGGTTTTCTGTTGTCCGGCAAACCTGAATGGGTGTATAATTAATCTTGAATACGGAGAAGTTATGGAAACAATACATTTTACAAAAATGCAGGGCTGCGGAAATGATTTTGTAATTTTAGATTATAAAGAATATAAGAAATCCAGAATGTTTATGGCGGATTTAGCCAGAAAATTGTGTGACAGACATTTTGGCGTAGGGGCAGACGGATTAATTATACCTGATTTAAAAAATAAAAATGCTGATATCGGCTGGTATTTTTATAATTCAGACGGTTCTACAGCGCAGATGTGCGGCAATGGTATGCGTTGTTTTGCCAAATACCTTTATGATAAGAAATTAATTGATAAAACAGAATTTACGGTTCAAACAGGAGCGGGAATTATTACTCCGAAAATATTACCCTATGGCGAGGTTACCGTAAAAATGTCAGTTCCGGAAATTGAGCCGGCAAAAATTCCGTTCAATGGCGACAAAAGTGTAGGGTATGAACTGAAATTGAATAATACGCTGTTTACAGGAAATGCAATTTCTATGGGAAATCCGCATTTTGTAATATTTACAAATGATAATACAATGAATATGGCAAAAAAATATGGTGCCGAGATAGAAAATAATCCTGTTTTCCCTGAAAAAACGAATGTTGAGTTTGTTAAAATAATTTCAAGAAAAGAAATAGAATTAAGTGTATGGGAGCGCGGGTGCGGAATTACGCTTGCTTGCGGAACGGGCGCCTGCGCCTCTGTAGTTGCGGGAATATTAAATAACTTAACAGAAAATAATGTTCTTGTTAATCTGCCCGGTGGGGCTGTAAATGTTGATTGGCAAGGCTCTGCGGAATGCTTGAACTTCCCCGTTTACCTTACCGGTGCTGCAAATTATACTTTTGAAGGTGATTTTGTATTGTAATTTTTATGTTTATGTTACAATCTTTTATACAAGGAGAAATATAAATATGAAAAATTATGAATTGTTAACTATTCTTAAACCCAATCTCGATACAGAAGAAGTAGATAAGGTTGTAGAAAAATTAAACTCTGATATCGCGGAAATGGGCGGTTCAGTGATTTCTTCCGATAAAATCGGACGTAAAAAACTCGCATTTGATGTTCAAAATTTCAGAGACGGTTTCTTTGTTAATACGCTTCTTTCTCTTCCGTCAGATAAAGTCGCAGATTTTACAAGAAATTTAAGACTCAATGAAAACATTATCAGAACAATGTTTTTAGAAGCATCAAAGAAAGCACAGGCGGTATAATGTCATTAGCAAAAGCAGTAATTACAGGAACAATAGTAAGGACTCCAGAAGAACGTTTTACTCAGAATAATGTTTCTGTTTCGTCCTTTGTTGTGTCAATTGACGGGAACTCTGAACCTATGTTGTTAAGAGTAATTTCAAAACGTCAGGCACATCAGGAAGTTCTTTCTACTCTTTCTAAAGCCGACAGAGTCCTTGTTGAAGGAGCATTACAAATAACTAATGTCAAGGATGAACGCGGCAATGAACGAAAAGTTTTTGAACTTGATGCTAATACAATAGAAAAAATCGGCGGCGCATCACCTGCATCTGTTGCAGCAGTTGAATCTAACGAACCTATCGTTAAATATTCAGACTCGGAAGATGTTGAAGATGTCAGTGAGTTGATTAATGAAGAAGAAATACCATTTTAAACAGTAGAAATTATAAGGCTAGAAAGGCAAATTTAAAACAATGGCAAAACAAGATTTACAAGACAAGAAAAAACGCAAAACATGTTCGTTTTGCGCTGAACATGTTGATGTAATCGATTATAAAGATGCGTCAAAATTGAAACGCTATTTGACAGAAGCCGGTAAAATTATTCCGAGACGTGTAACAGGTAACTGTGCAAAACATCAGAGAATGATTACGAAGGCTATTAAACGCGCACGTGAAGCGTCTGTTATCGGTTACGTTTTTGACTAATTTTTTAAGTAAAGCGGTTTTGCCCTGCAAGGGGATTAATTCCGCTTTATTTTTTGTTTAAATTTTATCATAAGGATTAAAAAAATGGATAACAAAATTACTATCAGATCAGACAGAAAAGATGACTATACGTTTCAGTACAAAGGTGAAGACGTAGTATTAAAAGCCGGCAGTATTATTAGTATTGCTGACGGACTTCATGAAGTTGTACTTCCTACCTGCGTAATGAAGGTTTTTAATAATCTTATCGTCATAAAAGATAGTGTTAAGTAAGTATTAAAGCAAAAAGTACCGGAGTTTATTAAGTAAACTCCGGTACTTTTTTTATGGAGATTTATATTTTTTGAATACTCTTACTTTCTGCAAATATAGCATTCTTTAAGTCAGGGGTTCTGATTAGTTCACCTTTATCAAAATTTTGTTTGTAAACATAATTTGAGTAGTATTCTTCAATTTCCGGTGACTCAACTTCAAACACATACGCTTTTGCAGGAGCAAGTATTGCTCTGATTTCGTTATCTACTGCTTGGAAGGTGCTTTGTTCACCATAATCAGGGGCAAGATTCTTCAACTCTTGACCTTCTTTTACTCCTGGAACAAAAACTGATACAGAAATCGGTCGGTTAACGTTTTTGTTGGCGATTACTACAAGAGTTTTACCGTTAAGATGTCTTGCATAAGGGATAACCCAGTCATGTTTGTCACCTTTTTTATAGAGTTCAATAAAACTTCCTTTAGTTATTATATCGTCATATTTTTGTCGCATTTCGTTGGTTTCTTTCATTACGCGACCAATATCGTGGCAATCACCTTGCGCCGGTGCTGAAAAATTGAATAAATCTAATTTGTTTTTATGAACTTTATTTATAAGAGTATCAGTTTGAGTTTCAATATCTTCCTTATCTGCGTACGGATAATCGTACTTATCTCCGTATTGGAACCCGTCAACGTAGTAAGGGTTTGTCATTGGAATTGTAGATTGAACTATGGTTGATAAATTACAGAAAATTTCGCCGCCTCTTACCATTGCTGACATGTCATCGTGGGTTGTAAATGAGCCGATTAGGGATTTACCTGCAAGCTCTTTTATTCCGTCTCCTTCGTAATCGCGGTTTGTTAAATCCAGATTCATTGATACATAATCAATAAATTCACCCGCTTTCATTTCATGGAACATGTGATACTGCCCGTAATAACAGTCAAATCCTGCTCTTAGTGAGTCAATAGGACGGTCATACATCATATTTGCCTGCGGAGATGCACATTCGTATGTGTAAGTTTCAGCTAGCCACGCAAATTCAGGGTCTTTTTTGTGTGAGTGAGTAATTAATATATCCCAGAACTCCGTTGGCTTAGCACGGGCAACATCGGCTCTTATACCGTCGATACCTAAATCAATACAGCTATCAACAAATTGTTTGTGCATTTCTAATAATTTAGGATTGAGTAATCGTTTTGTTTCATCAGCCCATGGGTTAAACATTCTGATATCAACCCAGCCTTGAGGACATTTATCTTCACCGTGTCTGCCACGAGCCATCAATTCAGGTTCATTTTTGCTCATATCAAGTGATGCACAGCTTGGCAGGTCAAGCATAACTCTTATTCCGCGATTGTGGCATGCATCGATAAATGCTTTAAATTGTTCTTTAGGACTTCTCGGGTCGTTAAAATCAACAAGAACCGGATCAATTGCCAAATCGCCGTTATCTTCCACAAATTTTAAAGGTGCATATACCGAACCTGCAGTTCCCATTGCTTTACGTTTACCCGGCGGGTGAATAGGAAGAATATGCAGAGTGTTAATTCCCAGGTCTTTTATATCATCAAGTTTATCAATACAGCTTAGGAATGTTCCGGGAGTTTCGCCAAGAGATGGGTTAATTCTTCGATCCCCGTTTAAATCTTTTGCACCGAGCATTCTTGGAATAATAGCCATAATTACTGCATTGTTATCGTGAATCATGGAACGTAAATCATTTTTATATTCAACCGGTTGTCCTTTTTTATCATCGACAGCTTTTGTTTTTGTAACATTTACTGAATTTATAGCAGCTTGATTGTCCAGATACTTATCAAACGGGTTAGTTTGACTATTGTTAACCGGTAAAGCCGCTGCTCCGTTTTGAGAATTTTCCGCAGCTTTAAATTGCAGCTGGCTTTTTGGGATATTTACGTTGTAAATTGAATTAATTTGCATTTGCTGCCTCCACTTCAATTTCTTTTTCCGGTTTTGTTATAGTATTTTCAACGGCTGCTTTTTTTGCTTCTTCGCGTTTAAGTCTTGCAAGTCTTTCTTTCTCTGTAGGAATTGTTGCATCTTTTTTGCCGAAGAAGAATTGAGATATTACGGATACGCCGAGTACCCCGATAAATAAGCCGCCGAATGCTCTTAGCCATTTATTACTGTTATATGATTTTTTAACGCCCTGATTTAAGAGTTCAAGCGGGGTTTTGCCCTGTGCTTTGTATCTTGCTTCAGGTGTATTTAATAAACCATCGCCATATACACCCATGTTGCTTCCCGGGGCAATAATAAACTCTGAATACTGCCAATCACTTTCAAAGTAGCCTGCGCCTTTTTGACCGCCGCCAAATAGTGCTCTTATTTTTCTAATCCATTCTTTTGTTGTTTCAATAGAATTATTAGCAGATGGCTCAGGTGTTTTAGAAAGTTTTTCTTTAAGAGTATTAAGTCCTTCTTTTATTTTGTTTAAAGACTTACCAATAAAGTTTTCGCTTTCGTTAGCAGATAGCGGTGAACTGTTCATTGCATTTACAGTATGTTCATCCAGATAACTGTTGCTTGCATATATTAAATTCATATACTCTGCAAATTTTTTCGGATTGTTGCGAGCATTAAATCTTGCAAAGAAATCATGCGCTGCTGCTGATATTACATTTTGTTTTGCTTCTTTAAACAATTGCGTTTTGTAGGTAACTTTATACGGAGTATCGTCTGCCGCGTGTTTACCTTTATCAATGAAATCATCAGCTCTTTTGTAGATATCAAGCGCGTGAATAAGTCTGTCACATTCAGTTACAAAGTTTTCTATTTTATCTACATTTGCTTTTGTTTCTTTGTACGGGATTGTCCGTGCAAAATCGTAGCTATTATTAATTGTTTCGAAATTAGCGGGTAGACCTGTAATAGTTTTTAGTAAATTACTGAAAGAATCTCTATGTGGAAGATTTAGCGCAAAATCTTTTGCTATTTTTGTTTCTAATTCTATGAATTTGTCTACTAAAGGACGATTCTCTCCGCCTATTCTTCTTGTCCATGCGACTCCGGAATCTGTATTTCCGCCGTGAATATAATCAATATAAACACGTGCATCATCTGTACCCAGCATAGCTTTAAGGTATTCACGTTTAATTGTTTCAATTGCTTTTACTGCCTTTTGATATTGGTTATCATCTTTAACAAGTTTTTCGAGGTTTGCCTGTGCTGTACGTTCAAGCAGTTCTGAGTTATCAACCATCGGTTTCAATGCTTTTGATGTAATAACATTATTGGGCATTGCGATATCTGTAAATGCTTTTTCCAACTTTTTCCAGAAGAATGCATTTTGAGAGTCTGCAATATTACCCATTTTTAATTCGTTTATATCTCTTAGCTTGTTAAATCTGTTAAGGTATGTTTCTATAACGTTGGCAATGGATTTTATTTTGTCGGCAGCTTCTCCTGTCATAATATATTTATTGCTTTGAGGTAATATTTCAGCCCCTGTAATTTGTGCTGCAGCCATATTTTGTATACGCTTAATGACTGTTTCTTTGCTCATTGTACTTGTTGATGGAATATTACCGGAATTAGCTATTTTGTTATTAATAGCATTAATTAATTTTTTTTGTATTTCGGAAGTATTAATAATTTTGTTTATTTTGTTTTCAGCAGCATTGTTTT
>CASELB010000027.1 GCA_949288685.1 uncultured bacterium | reverse complement strand
ATTACTTTCATTAACATAATTAACATTCCTTGGCATTATATTTATCTTTTACAATTCTTTAAATCGATTATTAGCAATTTCGGCTAGTTCATCATAATTCAAATCATCTCTACTACTCATAGAATTTTGTGTTGAGCGTTCAATGCCAAAACTATCTTTACAAGATGATAATCGAAATAAAGAAGTAAAAGATGTTCTATTACTAATCGGCAGTGTATAACATCGAATATTATTATCTATTCTCATTTATTAATATTTCCTTTTCTGCGCGTTATATGAAAATATAAAAATTGTAAAAAATTTTTTGTTATTTTTATTGTATTTCAAAAACACGAAGATTTGTATTTATTTTTATTTATAATTAGTTTTAGTTTGTAGGTTGGGGTTTCTACCCCAACACAAAGTGTCCCAAATAATCAAACCATGTGCTTCTTCATAGCTTGAAAATCGGAAATAAAAATCTTTATTTCGTTGTTTAATCCCGACTTGCAAAGCTGAGAATATCCGGTTAATATAGATATATAGAGGTTAGTAAGTGCGTATCCATCCTATATCAAGTTATAATTGTAATTCTGCTACAGGCGTGAATAGACAGTATTCTACCGTTGTAAACAGGATTTCCTGCGATACGGTATCGTTTTGCGGGAATAATACTTCGGCGGGAAATGTTTTAAAGAAGCTGCGAAACGTTATTTGTCCTTATACGGGAGTAAAAATGATTTCCGGGTCAGAGAGTAAAAGTATAGAAAAGAGGATTGACAGGGCGAGAAATATAGGTGACGGGGTAAAAATATTAAATGCGTATGTTGATTATATGCAGCCGGTAGAAAGGCAGATGTTTTCAATATTTAAAGAATATTCTAAACGGAACGCATCCGGGAAGTTTCAGGATTGTTTAAAGTCACTTTATAATGATGCGCTTGCAAAATTAAAAATAGAGGAATTTTTAGTTCTGGATAAAGTTGACAAAATTTCGCTGGAATTAACGGCGCAGACGGCGCTTAATGTCAGGAGTAAAACTACACGGTGCAGAGAAGTTATACTTGCAGACAGAGCGGAGGACAGGTTTAAACGTAAGACATTTTTGTCTTCGCTTGATGAAATACATCCGACCGGCGATAGTGAACGGAAAATATTAGAATATATGAAGGATCAAGCGTTGTATTTACCAACATCAGGGAGTAGTGTTAACGCATTTATTGTAAAATATTCACGGCGTTCAGAACAAGAGATAGCAAAACGATTGTTAAGGGCATCAGTAGCTACAATAGAGCATGTAAAACCTGATTCTCTTGGGGGCGGAAATACCCTTGCAAATTTCATGCTTGTTTCTTCACAGGCGAATAGCAGCCGCGCAAATATGCCGCTTGAAAAGTTTGTGGAGCGCTACCCTGATATTCCTAAACATTGCCAGAACTATATAAATCAGATTATTACATCTATATACAGAGGAAAACTCAGAGGGTGTGAGACATATCCTTATAAAATAAAACGAACGCTTGAAAAAGAGTCGAATGGGAAAATCGTTTTAAATTTAAACAGGTATAAGTACACTGAACAAACGGCTGAGAAAATGGTGCGAAGATATCATACGGCGCAGAAGAAAACAGGTGTTTTGTAAATTTTTTGTAATATTCGGGTTTAAGGGGGCAAATAATTTTTTTATGTAACTTAAGCTAATTATATGATACTAACAGCTAATAACAAATTACCCTTACAATATAGTATTAAAAAAGACAGCCGGCAGCATAATAAAAAGGCTGTTAAAAATGTAAACTTTTCCGGTCATTTTGGTGCTGAAAAGTATGCTAAAAACAGATTGGGGTATCTTGTTCATGAGACAGGATTTTTTAGGGATATGTGTACCAAGAATTTTGTCAAAAAGTATATTGAAGAAAATTTTAAGGATAAAAAACGTATAAATTTGTTAATTGGCGGGTGTTCAACAGGGGAGGAAGCCCTTACTTACAGTATGATTTTGAAAAATCTGGGTAAGGATGTTAAAATTTTAGGGTTTGATGTTAGTGAAGATGCAATAAAGCAGGCAAAGTCTAAAAAGTTTTTAATGCAAAAATTATGTAAAACGCCGGAAGGCTATATGGATATATCTTTTCAGTATGAAAGGACTTTAAAGGATTCCTATCTTGCTTTCAGTTCGGAGAATAAATTATCAAAACAAAAAAAGACCAGAAAAGCGTTGTTTGATGATTTTTTTAAAGTATCAGATGAAGTTCCGGTTGAACCTAAAAAGTCGTTAATGCAAAGAATAAATAACTGGTGTTACCAGCATTTGTTAAAAATTTATACACCAAAATTTGAAAGCAAATATGTTGTATTAAAGCAGGGGAAAGGTGAAAATTGTAATTTTGTTGTCGGAGATATTTTAAACCTGAATGATATTGTTAAAAATGAAAAGTATGATGTAATAACATTTACTAATTCACTGTATCATTTAATAACGAATTCGGGATATAATAATTTAGTCAGAAAACTTAACAAAGAAGCAGAAGGAACGTTGAATAAATTAAGTACCGCAATAAGGGAAAATCTGAATGATAAAGGGCTTTTTGTTTTGGGAGAAGAAGAAGTGCTGCAGACAATGGATAGCAGACTTGTTCCAGAAATTTTTTCAAAAAACGGGCTGAAACCGGTTAGTATTAACGGCTTATCAGAAGTGAATGTATGGCAGAAGGCATAACGGGATTAAGAGAATATAAAGAAATCTGATTTTTAATTTTTTGATGTTAAAATATTTTTATATCAGATAGTTAAAGGAGCAGCAGGTATGTGCGGGATTGTAGGGTATATAGGCAAAGGATGTGCATTGGATATTCTTTTGAACGGTTTATCAAAACAGGAGTATCGCGGATATGACTCAGCGGGTGTTGCTCTTATGGTAAATGATAAGATAGAGGTCTTTAAGGAAGAGGGTAAACTTATAAACCTTAGGAATAAAATTAAGCCCCACGCCTCAAAACTATTGTCTTCACACTCCGGTATAGGACATATAAGATGGGCAACACATGGCGCTCCTACCACATTAAATGCACACCCGCATCAAAGTACCTGCGGGAAAGTTGTTGTAGTACATAATGGTATAATTGAAAATTTTAAAGAGTTAAAAGAAGAACTTGAAAAATGCGGTTGTAAGTTTAAATCCCAAACGGATACAGAAGTAGTTGCGCACCTTGTTGCCCAAGAGTTTGCAAAGGTTAAAAATTTAACAGAAGCCGTATGCCTTGCAACAAAGAGATTGGAGGGGTCTTATGCGCTTTGTATAATGCATCAGGATGTAAAAGATACAGTTGTCGCAACGAAGCGTAATGCTCCGCTGCTTGTGGGTGTCGGGGATGGTGAGTATTTTGTGGCGTCTGATGTTCCTGCAATTATAGAATACACTAAAAAGGCGGTGTATCTTGAAGATAATCAGGTTGCAACAATACACAGCGATTTTCTCGGAATTATGGATGTTGAGCATAATATAATTACTCCGCATATTGAAGTTTTACCGTGGGAGTCTGTGTCATTGAGTAAAATGGGATATAAGCACTTTATGCTTAAAGAAATTCACGAGCAGCCTGATATAATAAGAAATATACTGGCAGATAAGCTGCATAGCTCTGATTCTGATGTTACTCTTGACGGTGTAAATATTGATAAAGTAATGTTGAAACACCTGAACAGAATTCAGGTTGTTGCGTGCGGTACATCTTTACATGCGGCGATAATCGGCAAATATATAATTGAAACTTTATGTGATATTGCTGTTGATATTGAGCCGTCAAGCGAATATATTTACAGAAAAACACTTACAGATAAGAATACGCTTGTAATCGGGGTTTCGCAGTCCGGCGAAACTGCGGATACATTAACAGCGGTACGTCAATCTAAAAAACGCGGGTCACATATTTTGATTATAACCAACCGTCCGGATTCAACAATGGCAAGGGAGGCTGATAGCTTAATTCCTGTTAATGCAGGAATTGAGGTTAGTGTTGCTGCAACAAAGTCTTATATTGCACAGGTAATGTCATTTTATCTTCTTGCAATACATATTGCCCAGTTGAAAGGTACTGTGGATGAAAGTCTGACAGCCGCATTAAAACACGAATTAATAATGCTTCCGATGAAAATAGAGTCCATTTTGTCACATAAGGAACAAATTGCAGAAATTGCAAAGATTTATTCAGGCTTTAAAAATTTTGTATTTATAGCAAGAGGTATAAATTATGCAACCGCACTTGAGGGTGCGCTTAAACTCAAAGAAATCAGTTATATTAATGCAACAGGCTATCCGGCAGGGGAACTTAAACACGGTCCTATTGCAATGCTTGATGAAACAATGCCGGTTCTGTCAATACTGATGACCGGAAGCGTATATGATAAAATCCTCTCTAACAGCGAGGAGGCAAAAGCCAGAAATGCAAGAATGATTGCGCTTACTGATTCAGAGGATGAAAAACTTGATGAACTTTTTGAACATATTATGCGGGTTCCGCAGGTTCATGAATTGGTTTCGCCGATAATAGCAATAGTTCCGCTCCAATTGCTTGCGTACTATATTGCTGAGTATCTCGGCAAAGATGTCGATCAGCCAAGAAACCTTGCTAAATCGGTTACTGTGGAATAATGAAGATAATTTCTGAAAATATAAAAATTAAAAATATTAATACTTTTGCCACTGAATATATAGAAAACGAACTAAAAAAAATGAAACTTGATACTGTTCGGTGGGCAGTTGTAGATGTGAAGGAAGATTTTTTTACAATTTGTGTTTCTCATGTTATAATTTGAGTTGTAAAAATTAAAAAAAGGGGAATGAGTATGAATTCTACGATGATAAAACCTGATATTAAAGATATTAACCTTGCAGAACAAGGCAAAAATAATATTGAATGGGCAATGAAAGATATGCCTGTTCTTATGAAGATAAAAGAACGCTTTATAAAAGAGCAGCCGTTTAAAGGTCTAAAACTGTCTGCCTGCGTTCATGTTACCAAAGAAACGGCAGCGTTATGTACGGTAATGAAAGCCGGCGGTGCAGATGCGGTGTTAATTGCTTCAAATCCGTTATCGACACAGGATGATGTTGCTGCAGCCTTAGTAAAATACTGGGAAATCCCTGTATTGGGGTATGCGGGTGAAAGCGTTGAAACATACAGACAACACGTAAAAGATGCAATAGATTTTAATCCGGATATTGTAATTGATGACGGCTGTGATATAGTTGCTACAATTCATGCTGAAAGACCGGAACTTGCATCAAAAATAATAGGTTCAACGGAAGAAACAACAACCGGAATTATCAGATTGCAAGCGCTTGAAGCTCAAAAAGAATTAAAGTTTCCTGCTGTAGGTGTCAACACAAGCCTTACTAAACACCTTTATGATAACAGATACGGTACGGGGCAGAGCGCTATGGACGGGATAATGCGTGCCGCAAATATCCTTATTGCCGGTAAAACTGTTGTTATTTCCGGTTACGGCTGGTGCGGCAGAGGCTGCGCATTAAGAGCTAAGGCGCTTGGCGCAAATGTTATAGTTTGTGAAGTGGAACCGCTTAAAGCACTTGAAGCTGCTATGGAAGGTTACAGAGTTATGCCGATTGCTGAAGCTGCTAAGGTTGGTGATATATTCCTTACGGTTACCGGTGATATTCACGTTGTCGATTTAGAACATATTTATTCTATGAAGGATGGTGCTTTCCTTTGTAATGCGGGACACTTTGACCACGAAGTTAATGTTCCAGATTTAAAGAAAGAAGCTGTTGAAATTAAGCGGATTAGACCGTTCCTTGATGAATATAAGTTAAAGAACGGTAAATCTGTTTATGTATTGGCGGAAGGCAGACTTGTAAACCTTGTGGCAGCAGAAGGGCACCCAGCAAGTGTTATGGATATGAGTTTTGCAAATCAGGCGCTTGGAATGGAATTTATTGTTAAAAATAAGGGCAAACTCGAACATAAATTGTATACATTGCCTGAGAGCGTAGATAAAGAAATTGCACGCTTGAAACTTGAATCTATGGGTATTGAAATTGATACCTTGACTGAAGAACAGCAAAAATATTTAAATAGTTGGAATATATAATTATTTAAGAATACATTAATTGTAAGAGGGCGGTGAAAATGTTTTAACCGCCTTTTTATATGCTATAATTGTATTGCGCGCTTAACGGGGAGCAATGTGAAAAAGACATTCCTTTACATATCAGTATTTTTAATATCGGCGAGTATGCTGCTACCGTTTGTTGTTATGCTTGTGCTTGCATTTACTCCAGAAAGTCAGATTTCAACGGGCAGTTATAATTTTTCGCTAACGGTTGAAAATTGGAGGAGTGTATTTAGTAAAATTCCCGTAGTCAGGTATTTTATTAACAGCTTGATTGTTGCCGGGTTAACTGCACTCGGGCAGGTTTTGTTTTCTGCAATGGCAGGATTTGTTTTTGCGAGAATGGAATTCCGGGGGCGTGATATCCTGTTTTATATTTTTTTGTTAAGTATGATGGTGCCGCCACAGGTGAATATTGTTCCGCTATTCTGGGTGATTAGCAAGTTAGGACTTATTAATACTTATCCTGCACTTATTTTGCCGGGATTGTTCGGAGGTTTTGGTGTTTTTATGATGCGGCAGTTTTTTCTTGATTTTCCGTCAGAGTTGGAAGAAGCGGCAAGGATAGACGGCGCCGGTACTTTTAAAACTTTTTTTAGTATTATATTGCCTCTTGTTTCTCCTGCAGCAATAACACTCGGCATATTTACTTTTGTATCAGCGTGGAATAGTTTTATGTGGCCGCTTATAGTTACAAATACGGAGGATATGCGTACACTTGCGCTCGGGTTGGCAATTTTTAAAGGAAGTTTCAGAGAACTTACACTGTGGGGCGAGATGATGGTTTGTTGTACTATTTGTACTATTCCTGCAATATTAATATTTTTGTGCGGAAGAAAATATCTGATAAACGATATCGCCGCAGGAGCCGTCAAAGAATAGGGGTAAGGGGTAATGGGGTAAAACCTGTAAGTAAACATCAAGTGTAAAAATTATATGATTAAAGAAGGATAAGATAATGAAAGAATTAAAATCAAACAGAATTCATATAGGAATATACGGAAAGACTAACAGCGGAAAATCAACATTTTTAAATGCATTGCTTAATCAGGAAATATCAATAACTTCGCATGTCGCAGGAACAACGACTGATGTTGTTGAAAAATCTGCAGAACTTTTCCCGGTAGGTGCCGTGACTTTTCTTGATACAGCAGGGCTGGATGATACAACCGAACTTGGCGGGAAACGTATCGAGAAGACAATAAATGCTCTTAATCGTACGGATATCGGGGTAATTGTTTGTGATTATAACGGAATTTCAGAGTATGAAAAAGATTTAATTACAAGATTTGAAGTATTAAAGATTAGTTATATGGTTGTCATTAATAAGTCTGATGTTGAAGGAATTTCACCTGAAAAACTACGGGAAATAGAGAGTTTTACGAAAAATATTTTGCAAATTTCCGCACTAAGGGATAATAATTTAACGGATAAGTTTGTAGAGCTGTTATTAAAAGTGTTGCCGGAAGAATTTGTAAACGATATATCTATGCTCGGTGATTTAATTAGCGCTGATGAGACTGTCGTCTTCGTAACACCTATAGATAAGGAAGCCCCCCGCGGCAGGCTTATACTTCCGGAGGTTCAGGCTATAAGAGATATTCTTGATAATAATTGTATCGCATGTGTTGCGCAGGTTCCGCAGCTTGAAAGTGTTTTAAGCCTTCTTAATAAAAAGCCCAAACTTGTTGTGACGGATTCTCAAGCGTTCAGGGAAGTTGATAAAATTGTTCCTTCTGATATTTCTTTAACCTCGTTTTCTATATTGCTTGCGCGTTTGAAAGGTGATTTGCAAACTTTTGTCGATGGTGTGAAAGCGCTGGATAATATAGAAACAGGTGATAGAATATTGATTGCAGAAAGCTGTACACACCACCGTATTGAAGATGATATTGCTCAGGTGAAAATCCCTAACCTTATAAGAAAAAAAACAGGTACTGAACCAATTTTTGAGAATTATTCGGGACATGATTTCCCTGATTTAACCGGATATAAACTCATTGTCCATTGTGGTGCCTGTATGACAAACAAACGCGAAGTATTATCAAGAATAATGCTTGCAAAATCTGCCGGTGTTCCGATTACCAACTACGGGATTACAATATCTTATTGTTTGGGGATTCTTAGCAGGGCGATAGATGTGTTTGAAAAATAACTAATTTATACAAATGGTTAGATTATGAAGACCTAAATAATAGACTTTAAACTCCGATGAATTTTCTGGTATTTTCTTGATTGAATAGTTTAAGCAATTTTTTAAGAATCCACAGAGTAACAAAACTTGCTGCAAATACAAACAGGTAGCGGGTAACAACAACCATTACCGCGTGATGGAACGGCAGGTTTATTACAACAGGCGGAATTTGGGTTAAATCGTTAAACAGAAATACGAAATACCAGTGTACAAAGAATAATCCAAAACTATATTTTGCACAGATATCCATAAAGCTGTTGATTTTAGGATGGGCGTCAAAGAAACTGTTATAATGCTTTAACAAAACAAGTGCCCATACCGTAAAGATAGTTTTAGATACGGAGCCGTTTGATATCCCCCAGTTGTGCGCTAAAACTATATCTGCAGCCGATACGAGGATGGTGCCCCAGAACAGCCAGTGCCTGTATTTATACATGTTATCAACTTTGTCAATATTGGCAGCAAGATACATACCGCCGACATAGCTTGAAAAGAAATGTACAAAACCGTGTAATACATACATTAAATATGCAGCATACTTTTGCCAGAACCCTAAATCTGTTACCATATACGGTTCAATATCGTGCCGCGGAAACAGAACAGTTACAATTAGTGCAAACGGCAGAATTTTATACAGGTACCCCCTCTTTTCTGCGTTTAGCAGCCAGGCAGAGAGTATGAAAAATATTACAATCATAGGAATAAACCAGGCAGGAACGTTATGTATACGTCCGGTTGTAAGGAATACTCCGATTTGAGCCAGCTTGTTATAATCAGCAAACGGGTTGCCGTATATTGTAGGGAGTGTAAAACAAAGAATTATACCTGGAATTGCAGTTATAATATACGGGAGGATAACATTTGTCCATTTTTTAGACAAATAGTTTTTGTACTCAAATTTGTATGAAAGGTATTCAAAAAGGAACCCTGCAATAAAAACAAATAAAACCGTACCGCCTGCCCAAATTTCTTTAGAAATACAATTTGTCCAGCTTCCGGGGTCTCCCATTTGCATTGTATGACCTGCAAGTATAAGCAGAATTGCAAGCCCGCGAAAAACGTTAATATAATTAAGGATTGGCTTTTTAACCTTTTTTACTTCTTCCATGGTACAACCTCCATAAAAGATAATACCATGAAAATAAATGTTAAATTCTAAAACGTTTGTTAATTGCTTTTATCCCGCTGCAATCCATTCCGTAAGCGTTTGAAATTCTGTGAAATTCCTCATCGGTAATATTATAAACAGGATTTTCCGACATATAGTCAGCTCTGTATTTTAATACATCCGTGTAAGTGATTGCTGAAATATCTATCATTTTATAATCCCCTCTTCTCTGAATAAACCCATAATTCATCCCCTATAAAAGGGGTTCCGCTCTTCTCAGTACATTTTTCTTTTTTATACTCTCTCTTATATCCTCAGAAAAATTACTCAAGCAGTGCTTCCAGAATTGCTGCGTTTTTATTGGAAACAGCGGTTTCTCTTACGCGGCTTTTTCTGATATAACTTCTCAGTGCTTCTCTGATAAGTTCTGAACGTGTCCTGTTTTCACCGACTGCAACCTGATCGATTTTTCCTAAAAATTCTTCCGGCATGGAAATTAACACTTTAGCCATTGTATTCTCCTTAACTATCTGGTTTATTACTTACATATATATAAAGTAAATAGTTAATAAAAAATTGCCTTTTTTTATTTGTTTTGTAAAGAATTGTTACAGATAATATATAGCTGTTTAATATATCTTATAAATGCGTAATATATCGTGCTGAACTTGTGGATTTTAGGTAGCAATAATGTAGTACATGTCATACTGAAAGCGTAGAAAATCGGTTTGTTATTTTGTACGATTTTCACACTATTCATTATCTTACACGAATACAAACTATGCATGGTGCAATAAATTGCACCCTACAATGCTTGTTCAGGGTGACATAAGAAAAATACCATGCGGGTGGGGTCCTGAAACGAGTTCAGGATGACATATTTTTATTTCCATTATTTATCCTTTCCTACAGTCACTTAACGAAACAGCAATAGGGCAAAATTCTCTTGCTCGCTCACGTTGAACGGGTCTACTGGCAAAAACTCACGTTTTGCCTTCCGCCCCGCCTGCTCGTTCGCGCGGTCTGAGCGTAGCAAGTTATTTTGCTTTGGGTTGAGTCTAGTGACTGTATTTAGAAGCTTGTTTTTTCTTTTTTAGCTGTATTTCTTTCTTTTTATTGCGTGTAAAAAGAAAGAAATGCAGTGCAGGGTTAGTGGGGGGGGCATAGCCACCTAAAAAAAATTATTTATACATCCTTTTAAGACCTATAAGGAGTGTATTTCCCGAATTATACATCCTTTTGCATATTTTGGTGTATAAAGTGGGGACTTTTAGTTAAAACAATAATTTTTAGCAGCATTTTTTCTTTTATCATACATGCCTGTATAAATTCAATATTTATTTGCAAATTAAACCTTTTTGTGGTAATAAATATCTTGGTAAATTAATTTTTAAGAAAGGAAGAAATAATATGCCAACAATCATTGAAGATGTTGTCGCAAGACAAATTTTAGACTCAAGAGGCAACCCGACTGTTGAAGTTGATGTTACTTTATCATGCGGTGTTGTAGGTCGCGCTGCTGTTCCTTCAGGTGCTTCTACAGGTATTTTCGAAGCATTGGAACTTCGCGACGGCGATAAATCAGCTTACTTAGGCAAAGGGGTTTTAAAAGCTGTTGATAACGTTAATTCCATCATTGCTCCGGAATTAATCGGCGAAGACGCAGCTAACCAACAAGCAATCGATAAATTAATGATTGACCTTGACGGTACAGAAAACAAATCAAAATTAGGCGCTAACGCTATTTTAGGTGTTTCTCTCGCATGTGCTAAGGCTTGCTCTTTAGCTTACGAAATGCCTTTATACAGATACTTAGGCGGTATCAACGCTGTAACACTGCCGGTTCCTATGATGAATATTATTAACGGCGGTGCTCACGCTGATAATAATATTGACTTCCAGGAATTCATGATTGCTCCGGTTGGCGCATCTTCTTTCCAAGAAGCTATTAAAATGGGTTCTGAAGTATTCCACAACCTCAAAGCAGTTCTTAAGTCAAAAGGTCTGGTTACTTCTGTTGGTGATGAAGGCGGTTTCGCTCCTAACTTTAACTCTAACGCTGAAGGTATTGAAGTTATCCTTGAAGCTATACAAAAAGCAGGTTACACTACTGACCAAATTAAAATTTGCTTAGATGTTGCTTCATCAGAATTCTATGATAACGGTAAATACGTTCTTGCAGGTGAAAATAAATCACTTTCAAGAGAAGAAATGGTTGATTTCTTAACTTCATGGGTTGACAAATACCCGATTATCTCAATCGAAGACGGTATGGCTGAAGAAGATTGGGAAGGCTGGAAAATGTTAACCGATAAAATCGGCGACAGATGCCAATTAGTTGGTGATGATTTATTCGTTACCAACACTAAGAGACTTGCTCAAGGTATTGAAAAACAAGTTGCAAATTCTATTCTTATTAAAGTTAACCAAATCGGTACTTTAACAGAAACTTTGCAAGCTATTTCAATGGCTCACGAAGCTGGTTATACAGCAATTTCTTCTCACCGTTCAGGTGAAACCGAAGATACATTCATCGCAGACCTCGCCGTAGCTACTAACTGCGGACAAATTAAAACAGGTTCTGCTTCAAGATCCGACAGAATTGCTAAATATAATCAATTAATCAGAATTGAACAACAACTCGGTTCTGCCGCTGTTTACCGCGGATTGAAAGCATTTAACGGACAAAAATGCGCAAAGAAGGAGACTTGCTGCTGTTGTTAAGCAAGTACACTATGGATTAAGAATGAATATAGCAAAAGGCAGAGAAATCTGCCTTTTGTGTTATGATGAATTTATAAAAATATTGTGTATTATTTCTTTAGCAGTTTTTTGCTAAAATGTGACATTAGTTTTCCAAAACCATTACGCATTTTTATAAAAGAATTAGAGTTTGACCGTTTTTGCGTAGATACAAAGGTGTCGGCTTTGTTCACCGGTCTGTCAATAATTGTAACAGGCTGCTCTTTCTTTTCATAATTGACAGGATTTAATGCACTCCCTATTGTGGATACCGGATTGTCGGATATGCCAAAAATTTTTCCCATGATTACACCTCCTAAAATATTATCTGATAATAAAAAAGAGAGTTTTTACACTCTCTTTTAAATGGTCGGGATGACACGATTTGAACGTGCGACCCCCTCGTCCCAAGCGAGGTGCGCTACCAAGCTGCGCTACATCCCGATAT
>CASELB010000026.1 GCA_949288685.1 uncultured bacterium | reverse complement strand
AGAAGGCAGAAATATAAGAACACTGGAAACGCTTACAGGAGTTGACCTTATTATAGATGATACTCCGGAAGCTGTTGTTCTTTCTTCTTTTGATCCAGTTAGACGTGAGGTTGCAAAACTGGCGCTTGAAAAACTTATTCAAGACGGTCGTATTCACCCTGTAAGAATAGAAGAAATGGTTGAGAAGGCAAAAGAAGAGATAGACAAGAAAATTATGCAGGAAGGTGAAAATGCCGCTCTTGATGTGGGAATAATCGGTCTGAATAAAGAATTAATAAAAAATCTGGGCAGATTATACTATAGAACAAGTTACGGACAGAATGTTCTTAAACATTCTCTGGAAGTCGGTCATATTGCAGGCATGCTGGCAGCGGAGCTTGGGGCAAATGTATATGTTGCAAAGCGTGCAGGGTTGCTCCACGATATAGGCAAGGCAGTTGACCAGACTCAGGAAGGTACGCATATTGAACTCGGTGTTGAACTTGCGCAGAGATACGGTGAAAAGCCTGAAATTATACATGCTATTGAAGCGCACCATGACGGTGTTACTGCTAATACAGTTGAGGCTGTGCTTGTTAAACTTGCCGATGCAATTTCAGCATCCCGCCCAGGTGCCAGACGTGATACTCTTGAAATTTATATCAAACGTTTGCAGAAAATTGAAGAAATTGTAAACAGTTACGAGGGTATTAAACAATCCTTTGCTGTACAGGCGGGACGTGAAGTCCGCGTAATTGTTCAGTCTGAAATGTTTGATGATTTAGCGTCGCAAAAATTGGCAAGAGATATAGCAAATAAAATTGAAAATGAACTGGATTATCCGGGACAAATAAAAGTTACAGTAGTAAGAGAATTCAGAACGACAGAAATAGCAAAATAAAACCATGTCAGACAATCAATTTAAAATTTTATTTTTTGGTGATATTACAGGCAGACCGGGACGAATAGCTGTTCGCTCCTATCTGTCTTTATTGGAACCGGAACAAAAACCTGATTTTGTTATAGCTAACGTTGAGAATGCCTCTCATGGTTTCGGGCTTACGAAAAAAAACTACGATGAACTTATCTCTTACGGGATTGATTGTTTCACATCAGGAAATCATATTTGGGATAAGAAAGATATATTTGATTATATTTCAGATGATAAAGTTATCGTAAGACCTCTTAATTATCCTGAGCAAACTCCGGGAACGGGGTGTAGAATATTTACTAAAAACGGGAAAAAGGTTGCGGTTTTAAATGTTCTCGGGCAGGTGTTTATGCCGCCGGTAAATTCTCCGCTTGAGGCAATGATGCACAAAATTGAAGAAATAAAGTCCTGGGTTGATTATATAATTGTCGATTTTCACGGGGAAGCTACAGCGGAGAAAATTGCTCTGGGACGGTTTTTCAGCAGCTGCGGAGTTACTTTATTTGCCGGTACCCATACCCATGTTCAAACTGCAGATGAAAAAATAATAAACGGTATGGCATATATTACTGATATTGGATTTTGCGGAAGTTTAAACAGTGTAATAGGCATGGATTATGAAAATTCTATTAAAAGATTTTTAACCGCTCTTCCTGTCAGGTATGAAGTCGCTCCTCTTGATGAACTGATGATAAATGCAATTGAAGTTTGTTTTAATGACAGCGAGGCGGTTTCTATAAAAAGGTTGAACGTATGTTATAAAAATACGGAAGACGGAGTAATCCTTTTGCAGTCAGGCGGTGAATATGAAAGCTGATTTCCATATTCATACAAATTATTCCGACGGTGTTTTTTCGCCGGAAAAAATAGTTGATTTAGCTGTTGAGGCAGGATTAGAGGCAATTGCACTAACCGACCACGATAATGTGCTTTCTTATGATGTAGCAAAAAAACATATTGAAGATAATAATATTAATCTAAAAATTATTCCAGGAATAGAAGTTAATACATTATACAAAGATTATGAAGTGCATATACTGGGTTATTTCCCTGATGTTACAAATTCTGATTTTATTTCTATGCTTAAAACCCAGCAGCATGCCAGATTAAAGCAAACTAAAGAGATAATACGCCTTTTGAATAAAAAGGAAGGGATAAAAATATCACTGGATGATATAAAGAAAATGGTAGCGGAAGGCGGTAGTATAGGACGTCCGCATATTGCAAAAGCAATTACAAACGCAGGCGGTACAAGCGGTGTTATAGAAGCGTATAACAAATATATTCATAAGAATTCTCCGGTATATGTTGAGCGTAAAACTGTTTCTCCGTTTGATGCTGTTGAAGTTATTTATGACAGCGGCGGTGTTCCTGTTATTGCTCACCCTTATGATATAGATATTGCGGCGAGTTTAATAAAAGAATTAATGAACTACGGGTTAAGAGGAATAGAGGCATATCACAGGAAACATTCCCCGGCTATAGTTGAATACTTTTCATCAATGGCAGAGGAACTGGGGTTAATTGTTACCGGCGGTTCTGATTTTCATGCTCCTAATATAATGAACGGGCAGATAATTCTTGGAAAAAACTTTGTTCCCGAATGGATATGGGATACTCTTATAAACGAAAAAAAACGACTTGATATGGCGTAAGGAGATTATAATGACTAAAAGAGGGTTTACAATTATAGAAATAAGTATTCTTGCAGTAATTCTTATTATTGTCGGCTGTTTAATTATACCGTTTTCAATTGATGATACGCGTCAGGCATCGCGTGTTCTTGAGTGGAGAGCTTTGCAGGACAGAATAAACCATGCTTTTGCTGCATCTGTAGTTTACGGCGCAAAAGACAACAGAGAACTTGAAGAGTATATAATGAAATCTGTTTCAGATTCGGAATATAAAAAGATTGAACCGTATAAGATAAAGTACATGAACGGGCGACCGGCAGCCGGTATAGGTGATTTTACAGGTGTATATGAGATAGGTACCGATAATGTAATCGGATTTCGCTGGAATTCTGATAAAGAAGGTGTTATGTTTTATGATATAAACGGTAAAAAAGGACCCAACAGATGGGGAAAAGATGTTTTTGGTGTTAATATATACCCTGATAAAATAGAGCCGTTATGTGCCCAAAAATCGCATGAAGAAATAAGAACGGATTGTTCTAAAGGCGGAACCGGTTGTTGCTGCTCGTATTACTATCTTGTAGGGGGTAATTTTTAGATGATTAAAAAAGTTTGCGTATTTGCATCGTCTTCTTCTATACTTGATAAAACTTATTTTGCTGATGCGGAAAGACTGGGAGAACTCCTTGGCAGGGAAGGATTTGATATAGTATACGGAGGAAGTAATCTCGGGCTGATGTGGGCATCAGCATCTGCAGCCAAAGAAAATGGCGCAAAGGTTACAGGTGTAATGCCTGAAAAACTTTACAAAATGTGTGTTAGTAAAGAAGAAGCCTGTGATGATTTTTATGTAACAGAAGGTATGCGGGAGAGAAAAGCAAAACTTGATAATCTTTCTGATGCAATAGTTGCGCTGCCGGGTGGGTTTGGTACGCTGGAAGAATTATCGGAGATGATTGTACAAAAACAGCTCGGGTATAACAAAAAAGCAATAGTTCTGCTTAATACAAACGGGTTTTATACAAAATTAAATGAGTTTTTTGAAGTTATTATATCTGAAAAGTTTGCAAAAGAGAAAAGCAGACAAATGTATTATATTGCGGATACTCCGGAAGATGCGGTTTGTTATTTACAAAACTATACGGAGCCTGTTTCTGTGGAAAGCAAGTTGGATATTTACCTTACAAACTAAATATTTATTTCTCAATAATAGCAAATGCAATTGCTTTATCTTTTTCGTGAGAAATACTTAAGTGTACGGTTTTATTAATATTTTGCGGTAATTTTACATATACTGCACCGTTTTTTTCTTTTAAAATCTCAATAGATTTGTATGACGGAATATTTATACCTATTGCTGAAAGAGCTTTAAATACGGCTTCTTTTGCGCAAAACCGTGCAGCAAAATGCGGTGCCGGATTTTTATTTGATTTACAATAGTTAATTTCTGAATCTGTAAACAATCTTTTATAAAAATCGTCTGCTTTATTTTCAAATCTTGAAATATCTTCTATATCTACACCAATCATTATTTTAAGATTTTACGAAAAAAATTTTTTTTTTTCTACTTTATTCATAAAATTATTTATGGTATCATTTTGTAAGATAGCTAGGTGAGTATAATTCATTGAATAAACAGTATTCAAAGATAATATTTTGTATAATTCTGGGACTGTTGATTGCAGGCATGGCGCCCGGATTTTGTAATGAAGTGAATACTGTTGATACATCCAATCTGGAAGAAAATAGTACAATTAATATTGAGGCTCCTGTTCAGCCGGTAGAATTTAATACTGTTTATATCAAAGATATTGAAATTTTAGGTTCAAATATTATTCGTCCTGAAAATATTAAAAATGTAATGCAGTTAAAAAAAGGCGACGTTTATGACGAGGAATTGCTGCAGCAAGATTTGTCGAAAATTTTTAATATGGGCTATTTCACGGATAATATGAAGGCTATTCCCATTCGTTCCGCTGATGATACGGTTACTTTAAAAATTTTGCTTGAAGAAAATATCCCGGTAACGGATTTTACAATAGAAGGTAATACTGTAGTTGCAACAGAAGAACTTATGCCGTATTTGCTTCCGTTAAAAGGAAAGCCTCAGAATATTACAACAATTAACGAAGCAATTGAAAAGATTAATGATAAATACTATTCCAAAGGGTATATTCTTGCACGTATAGATTCATTCTATGATGATCCTGACGGTGTTCTTAATCTTAGAATAAACGAAGGTAAAATAAATAAAATAATGATTGTCGGCAACGAGAAAACAAAAGATTACGTTGTTGAACGGAACATAATGACCGAACCAGGTACAGTTTATAATGAAAACCTTGTAAAACAGGATTTGGTTAAATTATATTCTACACAATCATTTAAGGATGTTAACCGTCAGGTTGATGTGAGCGAAGAAAATCCTGATATGTATGATGTGACAATCGTATTGAAAGAACAGCGTACAGCATCTGTATCAGTCGGCGGTGGCTTGGATTCTATAACAGGTGTATTCGGTTCTCTCGGTATTGCTGATAATAACTTTAGAGGATTAAACCAGAGAGTTTCGTTATCAGGTATGATAGGTTCCGGTGTTCTTATGAGTGACGCCTCTATTAAAGACCACATGAATTTTCAGGCTGAATTAAGTTTCTTTGAACCGTATTTTCTTAATGCAGATACATCTTTAATGAGCCGCTTATTCTTCAGGGATTTGGGCAGTTATCAAGTACCTCTGGCTATTGAACAGAGAGTTGGTGTAGAGGCAACGGCATTCCATCGCTTAAAATTCAATGAACATTTGCAAAGCACATTTACGTTGGGCGTGGAAAATATCAGTTTAAAAGAGGGTGCGGCAGATACTATTGCTTCAATGTATGCAGCAAATAATATTCCTATATCAAGAAGAGCGGAAGAATTGGCTGACGGTGCTTTCTTTAACCTGTCGCCGGGGCTTATTTACGATTCAAGGGATACAAATATGAATCCGCGTAACGGGGTTTTGGCATCTGTAAGATTTGATGAGGCTCTTGGCATAACTGATTTTGATAAAACAAACGGCAGATTGTCAGGTATGGTTAAGAAATACATACCAATTCTTAAAAAGTCTGCATTGTCATTTACAGCAAGAGGCGGTTTGAAAGTCCATGGGGATGAAATGCCTGAAGTTATGGCATATAAACTCGGCGGTCCGTATTCAATCCGCGGTTTTAAAATTAACGGGGTTGGTACCGGTGAATCTTACATTATGGGTTCTGTTGAGTTAACTACGCCGATACCGTTTTTTGACAGGCTCAAGTTTAAATTCTTTGATAATGTAAGACTTGCATTCTTCGTAGATGCAGGTAAAATATTTGATCCTACAATTGCTTCAACTCTGTATGACAGACCCCTGTATGCAATTACTGCCGGCGTAGGTTTGAAAGTATATGTTCCGGGTGTAGGACCGATGTCTATTGACTACGGTATTCCGCTTACTAATTCCGGAGAATACGGCTCACCGAACGGATACTTTACGTTTGGCGTCGGCGATATGATGTATTATTAATATAAGGAGGCTTATACATGAAAAAAATTAAATTATTATCTGCACTTGCGGTTATGACAATGCTTGCGGCGCCGTCTTTTGCTGAAGGGCTGGGGTACATCAATTATGAAAAAGTTATTGCAAATTACGATGCAGCAAAATCTATTGCAAAAGAATTAGACGCAAAAGGGATGGAATTGCAGCAGTATCTTATGGATAAAGAAAAAGAGTTTAAAGCAATAGATACTCCGGTTAAAAAACAAGCGTTTAAAGATAAAATTGCCAATGAGTATAAAGCTAAAGAAGATGCATATATTAAGTATCGTGTAAGCAAGGAAAAAGAAGTATTTACAAAAATCCAGAATGCAGCCAAAATCGTTATGGCAGAACAAAAGCTGGATGCGGTTATCGATATTAAAGCTGTATTTTGCGGCGGTGTAGATATTACTGATATAGTTATTGAACGGTTAAGAGGAATTAAAAACTAGTGCGGATAGTAGATATTATAGAGACGAAAAAACAAGGTCGCGAGCATACCAGGGAAGAAATTGACTTTTTAATTAATTCTCTGATGGATGGTTCTGCTGCTGATTATCAAATTAGTGCATGGTTAATGGCAGTATATTTTCAAGGAATGACGGACGATGAGACTGCATATTTGACAGATGCAATGGTTCGTTCCGGTGAAGTTATTGACCTTGGAGAGATTGCCTCTTCTGTGATTGATAAACATTCTACAGGCGGAGTAGGTGATAAGGTTACGATTACTCTGATTCCGTTACTTGCGGCATGTGGTGTCCCAGTCGCTAAACTTTCCGGTAAAGGGCTCGGGCATACTGGCGGCACTATTGATAAACTTGAATCAATCCCGGGTTTTAATACATCATTGTCCATTCCAGATATGATTGCTCAGGTTAAAAAGATAGGTGTTGCAATCGGGGCGCAAACCCAGAAACTTACACCGGCAGACGGGAAGTTGTATGCACTTAGAGATGTAACAGCTACCGTTGACAGTCGTCCTCTTATTGCATCGTCAGTGGTGTCTAAGAAAATAGCTTCCGGAGCTGACAATATTATTCTTGATGTTAAATACGGTTCAGGCGCATTTATGAAATCACCGGAGGATGCTGTAAGGTTGTCTGAAATTATGGTTAAAATCGGGAAAAAACTCAACAAAAAAATAACTGCTGTTATAACCTCTATGGATGAGCCTCTTGGACGCGCTGTAGGTAATTCCGTCGAAATAATTGAAGCTGTTGAATTTTTGAAAGGGAATATAAAAGACGGTGATATCGCAGAACTTACTTATGATTTTGCGGCGCTTTCTCTGGTTCAATTGGGTAAGTATCCTGATATTGATTCAGCTAAAAACTTTGTTAAAAATATCATATCATCCGGTAAAGCTCTTGAGAAGTTTAGAGAATTAATAAAAACGCAGGGAGGGGATTGCAGTGTTATTGATGACTACACAAAGTTCCCGCCGGTTAAGTACATCTATGAAATGAAGTCAGAAACTGACGGATATGTACAACAAATTGATGCACTTAAAATCGCCTACGGATGTAAGTTATTGGGCGCGGGAAGAGAAAAGAAAACTGATGAAATAGATTACGGCGTTGGTGTATTTATAAATAAAAAATCAGGTGAGCAGGTTAAGTCCGGTGAAACTCTCTGTACGATTTATTCCAATAATGAAGATAAAACTCAAAGTTCTTTAGAATATTGTAAAGCGGCATTTTTGATATCAGATACAAAACCTGTGGAACATGATTTAATATATAAGATTATAAAATAAAGGTGAACACTGATGTTTAGACAAAAAATGCAATACATGATAAAATCCGCACCGTTAGAAGAACGGCAGGAACTGGAGGATTTGCTTAATGATATGTCAGAAGCAGGCTGGGACTTGTATGGCATGCATGAGGTTGAAAAAAAAGGCGGGATTTATTTTGACTGTATTTTTATGCGCCCTAAAGAGGATGAAGAAAAACATGATTTCGATGATGTTGTAAAAATTAAAAGTTTTAAAAATCAGATGGAAAAAATGTTTGCATCTACGCTTTCGCCTTATGCAACCTGTAAAGAGCTGCAAGTAAAGATAAAAGAACAAAAAGAATTGATATCTAAGATTAAATATCAGCTTGATAATGATGCGTTTACATTAAGAGAGAAGGAGCTTTTAAATAAACAGTTATCTGATGAAATAAACAGGCTTGATTTTCTTAAAGCCTCTTTAATTAAAGAAATATCGCCTGAGAACATGTATTCATCCCTTTCACAGGATAAGTTTGTTATTAATCTTTCGGAAGAATTGATTGAGAATGTTATTCAGGATACTGAAGAAAATCTTTTATCAGAGACAGTAAAAATAAGACAAAGATTGACTGATTCACTGGGATATGTAATTCCTAATATTGTTTTTTCTAATGAGGAAGTTCTTGAAGCGAACGAGTTTAATATAGTCTTGCACGGTATAGAACTTTTTAAATCTTGCGTATTCCCGGGTAAAGTTTGTGTATTTAAAGAAGAACTTGACGGTTATAAAAAGAAAAAAAATGATATTCATGCAAAAGATGAAATATCAGGAAAAGATATTCTGTGGATTGATGAAGAAGTTGCAAGAGATTTCTGGGTTAATAAACTTACTCCGGTGCAGTTTATCGGAAGGGCTCTGGAGTTTGTTTCAATAAGACAGGTTGATGAAATCCTTGATTATAATGCTGTTAACAGGTATATGGAGATAGTTCAGGAAAATAATTCTTTTTTAGTTAATAATATTTATCCTGATTATATGTCCGCTGCTGAAATTAAGTATATTCTTGCGTCTCTAATAAGGGAAAGAGTTTCTGTTAAGGATATTGTTTATTTATTTGAAAAAATAAATGATTTTTCATCGGAAGAATCAAAAGATCATTTAATTGAAAAAATAAGGCTTTCACTTTCAAAACAGATTCTTAAAGATATTACCCGGACAGGTGAACCTTTAAAAGTTATTGAATTGTCATCAAAAACAATAGAGAGTTTTTATGAAGCATCTTTATGCGCCGAAGATGAAGGTGTTGTAAAAATGGATGGTGCTGATGTTTCAAAGCTGGTCAAAAAGATAAACAGGCTTGCAAAGGATGCAGGACTTGATGAAATAATACTTCTTGCGCCGTATGAAATTAGACACATGACATTTTTGATATTTGCAGAATTTATAAATAATATTCGTGTCCTGGCGTTTGAAGAGCTTGGTCAGGATTGCGAGTTGGAAACAATTGGTGAAGTCTAATTATTATATTTGAATTTTGTTTAAGTCTGCCATTTGTTTCGTCACGTTCATATCGGCAGGATTAAGTTTATATGCCTTTTTTATAGCTTTTTGTGCTCTTTTATAGTACTTCTTTTCTCGAGTTAGATTGTATAAAGACTCGTCTGCGTATGAATTATAGAGGTAAGGCACATAGTTGTTTGTAAGTTTTCCGAGCTTTTTAAAGTATTTAGCTGCAAGTACCATGTTTCCTTTTTTATAACTTATATATGCGAAACGGGTTAAGCGTTGTGCCGTATCTTCAGGAATATAAAAATTCTTTTCTTTTTTTGCACGCGGAATGATAAAAGACACTCTGTCCGAAGATTTTTTAGGGATTAGAACAGAACTGTTGTAGAGGTTTTCTCTTCCTTCAAACACCCAATCAGGGTTTACCATAGCAAAGTTGTCTTTTGCGCTGGCTATTCTGTCTTCACCGGAAGGGTGTGTTCCGCTAATTGCACTGCCGGATAGAGAACTGATTAGAGTTAATGCTTCCATTGCAGATGTCGGTGAGTATCCTGCTTTTATAAGTAAGATTATTGCCTCTGCATCTGCCATATATTCCATCATTCGTAAATTGCGTTCCAATTTGCTGTAGGCATAAGCATTACCGTCTGTTTGATTAAATGCGGCGTATGCAACAGCCGTCCTTCTTTGGTGCCCCAGAATTTGATGGGACATTTCGTGAGCAAGTACAAACGCCAGAGCATCGTTATTATTGCTTAGAGAATCATATAACGCGGTATTAATATAGATAAAATTTCCGTCCATAGTTGCCGCATTTACTTTATCCGGT
This sequence comes from uncultured bacterium, assembly GCA_949288685.1. GTDB lineage: Bacteria > Cyanobacteriota > Vampirovibrionia > Gastranaerophilales > Gastranaerophilaceae > CALUTH01. The sequence continues at coordinate 501 of CASELB010000026.1, read as the reverse complement.
GTTTTTCTTATTGATATACGCCAGTTTGCATAATCAAGGTTATTAGCGCGTATTAATTTTTCTGCAATGCGGTAAACTGTATAATATTCAACGTGTGACTTACTTGCCAGCTTGGATTGAACTTTAGATTTATATATTTTTTCATCGGCTGCCAGTTTTGCATTAAAATCTTTATCGCTTATTTTTTTGTTATAAGAGGGCAGAGTTATTAAACCAGGATCTTTTAATCCTTCAATTGGTTTTATTGATATATCAATATTATTTGTATAATTGGATTTATATATTTTGATAGATTTATACCTGGTATTGTTATGTACATCATTTATTTGGTTATCAAGAAATGTCGAATCCCAGAACCAGGCATGTGCAGGCAAAGACAAACTAAGTGTTAATAATAAAATAAAACTTTTTCTCATAATTCCCTCTTAGAGCTATTATTTTAGGATAAAAATTAAAAATATGCAATGAATTTGGGTAATTTAATAAAATAGCGGACGAATT
>CASELB010000025.1 GCA_949288685.1 uncultured bacterium | reverse complement strand
TTCTTAATGGGATTTTCTCTGGGAGCAGGACTTGCTTTAATCTATGCATCAAAAAGTTCTGATATAAAATCCGTAATAGCTGTTTCTCCATATACAAATTTTTACAAAATAGAAAATCACATGTGGCACCCGAACGCCTGGATTCCTACTCTGTTTAAAAAATTTGAACCGTTGAGATGGCTCACTATTCGTCCGGGAAATCCTTTTATGAAGAAAATAGAACCAGTAGATATTATTGATAAAATAAAAATACCTGTCTTATTTATTGCGGGCGATAAAGATAAAACAGTGTATCCTGCACACACTAAAACTTTATTTAACAGGGCTGTTTGTAAGAAAAAATTAGAAATTTTTACAAATAGTATTCATGCGGAAGATATTTTTATTACCGAGCCCGAAGCCTTTATAACGCTTTGTTGTAACTGGCTAAAAGATTAATAAGTTTATTCTAATTCTCGCTTAATGCTTTCTTTTATACCTGAGAGCGGTCCGTTATTGGGGTTTCTAAATGTTTTATAGTAGTTTTTAGCGTACACAAACGGGAATTTGGGCAGCCAGCTTACTTTCATAAATATTGAAACTGCCTCTGCGCCCTGTGAAAGCATTAATTCGTCAATAGTAGCCTCATACGCCGGTGATATAGAAGATAATATTTTTAAGAAGTAGTCTGTAGTGGTTACTACAGAATATTTTGATGCAGCACCGGGCTTTGTTACAAGTTTTGTAATTTTAAATTCGCTGCTGGTCTTTAAATCCTGAATATCTTTCGGTAAAGAAAATGATTGTGCCGCTATTTGTTCAATTTCATACCATTCACCGTTATATTTTACCCGCATAATATTTGGTTTTGGCATATAAACATCATCAAATATATAATCAGCAATTATATTTCCGTCAAAATCAACAAGCCCGTATTTATAATTTTTACTTACAAGGAACATTCCGCCAAAGAGTAAGTCAATTGAATCCTGTTCCTGCGGGATAATAACATTACCTTTTGTATCGTATAGTCCAAAGCCTTTATAATTTCTGAATTTTACAAATTTACCAAGAACTCTTGCCGCATGCGAATACTTAAAATCAAGTAAAATATCTCCCGTACTTGAAATAAGCCCGTATCTGCTGCCTTTTAAAGCAATATAAGACTCATTATCACCAAGTACAATAAGTTTTTTATAATTCGCATCTGCAACTACATTACCGGCGCCATCTTTTAACCCGAATTTACCGTCAAGATTAAAGACAGATACAACAGGTGTTGCGGCACATACGCCCGTTGTAAAAAAAACTAACAATAAAGCTCTGCAAATAATATTTCTCATATCTGCATGATAGCATAAAATTTTTTTATGCTATAATTTTTTTCTAGGAGAGGATGTTTGCTTTATGAAGTGTTTTAAACCGAACGTTAAAAATCTACTTAAGTTTTTAGCAATTTTAGTCATTACTTTAATATTTTTAGCTATAATTTTTTATGCTTTAATTCTTCCTAAAGTTGTTTCAAGTAAATCTGTTATTAATTTTATTGAAGAGCAGGTTCTTAAAGCTACAGGCGCAGAGCTTACAATTGATAATATATCTTTAAACACAGGATTTAGACCTGCTTTTGCGCTTGATATTGATAAAATATCTTTAAGAAAAGAAAACGAAGATTTACTGATTTTAAATGACTTTGAAAGTGAAATTTCCTTCTCCAAAATATTAAAAAATGAAATTACACTGAAAAAATTAGGCGTTGATTACATTTTTGCGGATGTGGATAAATTAACCGCACTGTTACCTGCCAACAACGAAGGAAAAAAAGAAACCAAGCTCCTCTCTACTAAATTTGATATTTTTAATTCTAAATTATTTATAAATGAGTGTAAAATTCTTGCATCACTTTCTGAAGATACGAAGTTGACACTTAACGGGCATAATATGCTTATTGAAGAAAAAAGAAACCCTAAACATGTTCGGTTTCTTATAGACACAATAATTTCTAAAAACGGAAAAGACTTAAAAATTTCTTTAAGTGATAACAACAAGTTTTATACGGATAAAAAGAGGCTAATCATTGAAGAATGTCCGTTAGACATAAATAAATCGAGAATAATAATTAAGTCAATTGCTTCTGAAAACAAATATGCAATCCTGCTTGAGTCTAAAAACTTTAGACTTGAGGACGGGGCAAATTTGCTCGGTACCAATTTATTTATAAATAACGGCAGTGATATTATTGCTGAAACTAAAAATCTTAAAGGTAATGTGGAATTCTCCTTTTTGTATACCAAAAAAGGACTCAACGGTGATATAAAAGTTAAAGACTCATCATTTAATCTTCGTTCTCTTGCTGATATGCCGGTAAAAGTCACAGGCGGTAGTATAAATATTAAGCCGGATTTAATTACATTATCTGATTTTGAAGGTTATTACGCAGGAAATAAAAAGAACGCTCTTTCTCTAACCGGAAATATTACTGATTATTACAAATCCGTTGATACTAAAGTAGTTATTCAAACTATAATGACGGATGATTTTACCAGAAATTATCTGTCTAAACTTGCGGGCTGTTCTATAACTATGATTGGAGATAAACCGGCAGGTACGCGTGTTGAGGTTTACTCAAAGTACAATGATATTGATGTAATCTATATGGCAAAACTTGCTGCAGGCAATGACCTCTTAATAGAAGGCGCCTCACTTAGTCCTGCAAGTTATGACAGAGCTATACTTGCAAATATGCACTTAAAAGGTAACATTTTAAACATTGAAAATATCAAGTACTATATAGCACAGGAAATTAACAAAGATTCTAAAATTAAACCAATATTAACAATCTTCGGGAATGTTGATATTGCAAACAATAATAATATTCTTAATCTTGGGTTTGATGTTCCAAAACCTCTGCCAAGTGAATTCTTAAATGTATTAATCGGGCAAAGATTATTTAGACGCGGGTTAATTTCAGGAAACATGGAATGGATTAACACAGGCAAAGTTCCTGTTCTGAAAGGTGAATTAAGAGCTGACAAAGTATTTGTTCCGTCTCAAAGATTATTTATACGTGACGGACGCTTTTCAACAACTAACGGAACACTTAATCTTTCTTCTAGCGGTAAATATAAGCGTTCTGAATATAAGCTGACCGGAACTATGTTAAACCAGATTGTTTTACCGGTTATTATTAAAGATATTAATTTTACAATTGATAATGTTGATGTCGAAAGAATGATGGCGTCTGTTGCCGCACCTCAAGCCCAAACTAAGACCGAAGCTCCAAGTGCCGAAGAACAAAAAGCTCAGGAAAATTTCATGAAAGCGGCAGAAAGCGCTTCTGAGTCTGCTATGGAAAATGCTGATATTGCAGAAGACAATGTTCAAACATTTGTTCCGGGTATTATTGCTATTGAACACGCCGCGTTTAACCTTATAAAAGGTAAATATAAAGATATTGAGTTTGGTAACTTACACGCAACAGCCTCTCTAAGCAAAGAAGGCGAACTTAAAATTGATTCTAACAGGTTTGATTTTGCTGACGGTCATTCATCTGTAAAAGTGCGTTGTAACCTTGCTAAAAGTCTATTCAGAGTTATTTTAGGCGTTAAAGATATTGATTCGGACAAAGTAGCATCTGCCCTGCTTAATCTTAAACGTGAGATAACCGGGAAAGCAAGCGGTATTATTGATATTAATACAGATAAATCACTTGCGCTTAACGGAACCATAAAATTCGCAATCTTTAACGGTACTATTGAAAAAGTAGGGCTTGTTGAATACGCTCTAAACTTCGTATCTATATTCAGAAACCCGATGGCTATGGTTAGTCCGTCAACTATTTTTGATATTGTAAACATACCGGAAGGTCATTTTGATAAAATTAACGGCACGCTTGTTATAAAAGACAATGTAGTAAGCCGTATGCAGATTATATCCTCGGCAGAGCAGCTTGCATGTCTTATTATGGGACGGTTTGATTTGGTTTCAAGAGATGCTTCGTTAAGGATTTATACTAAATTTGCAAACAAAAACAAGGGAGTTGCCGGTATCCTTAGAAACCTCTCACTTAATAGTCTTGCCAATAAAGTATCTCTCGGCAATGATAGCGAGGCTAATTATTATGCTGCCGAACTTAAAATGATACCGGCGATTAATGCTGATGAAAAAGATTGTCAGATATTCTTAACTACAGTTGACGGGGATGTTGAGCACAACAACTTCCTGTCTGCGCTGAAAAAAATTAAGTAGACGAATTTGGGGTATTTGCGGGCTTACTTTTCTTATGACCAGCATTATCTATTCTTTCGGCGAGAAAAGTTGATATAAGCGGAATTATCCCGTAGTATGTTATTCCCAAAATAATAGTTGGTTTTGCAATTTTTATACCTTCAAGATATTTCCCGAGTTTAGGTGAATTTTTATTAACTTCAGCAAATTTCTTTACAAATCTTTCCGTTGCACCATCAAGCGCGGCATCAACAGTATAGCTGCAGCCTATACTTAATCCGGTTGCTAATGCCGAATTATAGTTTAAAACTCGTTTTCTGTCCTTATTAAGATGCTTATTTCTGTTTACCTGATCAATTAAGGTTAACGTCGAAATAGTATCAGTTAAAGCCATTATATGCATTGCAAAGTTGCTGTCTTTCAATCGTTCGGAAAATTTTTGTATACATGGAGTATTAAGTATTGCAGCTATACCACGTGTTAGCGGTTCATTTTTTAAAATTGAATCTTTACCTTTAAATGTTAACTCTTTATCCTCACTGTTTTCTTTATTGTTTATAATACTTTTATGCGGTTTTCGCTTCATTTTATTATTCAAAGCTAAAAAAGGGGAAATCAGCATATTTGTAAAAATGGATTTAGGCGTTGCCATTGCTATTCCCAACCCTAATTTAAATAACTGTGTTGAAAACTGGTATGTTTTTGAGTCAGTAATATTTGCTTTACCTCTTCCTAGATTTTCTATCGCTTTAGGGGTAAGGTATTTAAAAGGATTTTTATCAATTTTTTTTACACTTCTTGCGACCGGAATAGACGCTGCCATTATTAACAGATATCCTCCTGCCGAAGAGGCAAGCGATTTTATAAGTGCAAACTTTTTATTTTCTTTATCAGTTTTGGGCGTAGCAAGAATTGATAACGGTCTTACTATTGTTGATAGGGTTAAAGTTGATCCTGCTACAAAGAGTGCACCGTTATTCGCTGCAAGCTCCAATCCTTTAAGAAAATATTTGTTTTTATAAATATTTTGATTAAAAAGATTTACTTTCATCTATTTTTATTAGATAACAATAGTAATGAAAAGTAAAACTGTTTTTAAAGAAACTAAACATTTCGTAAAAATGGAGCTGCATGGATGGAGTATCTGGGAGATTATAGGGCTCATATTTGTCTTTTGCATAATAGGAACAAATGCCGTTTTATTTAATGACAGCTATCCTGCAGTTATATCAGCCTGTTGCGGAATATTGTATACATTCATTGCCGGAAAGGGTAAAATTTCCTGTTATTTCTTTGGATTACTCGGTTCAGGATTTTATGTGTATTTATCATTTAAGAATGCTTTATATGGTAATATGCTACTTTATGCAGGATATTATATACCGATGCAAATTATCGGTATTATTAAATGGAGTGAGCATTTAAAATGGAAAACACAGGAAATTTACAAAACCAGTCTTGGTTTTGAAGAAACACTTAACCTTTCTATTGCAGCACTAATGGCAAGCGCCGGTGCTATATTTATTTTAAAACTTTTGCACGATCCAAGTCCCGTAATTGATGGCATTACTACTGTTTTATCTCTTATCGGTATGTATTTAACAGTAAGACGATGTATTGAACAGTGGGGTGTCTGGATTATAGTTAACGCCCTTTCTATAATCATGTGGTTAAAAGTTGCATTGCACGGTCAAAAAGTTTATTCAACAATTGTAATGTGGACCGTATACTTTATACTGGGCATTTATTTCTACATTAAATGGCACCGCGAATTAGAAGAGGAAAGTCAAAAGAAATAATTATATTTATTTTCTCCACGGTTCAGACGGCAGGATATATCTTAACTTAATTTCCCTGTAATCATTATCAGCATCTTTAATATGTTTTACATCAAGACACTCAAATCTTGAGCTTCTTGGAAATACGACTTCATCCCCGCGCCTTGATACTCTTGCACCTGATGGAATATCTATATCATAAAGAATGCCTTTGTTGTTTGTTAAATACACTCTGGCATAAGAAACATCCGGAGTAGCGTATGCGTACTCTTTCATATCAATAATATCACCCTTTTTTATCTGAGTGCGCTTGAGGTAGAGCGGATATTCAGAAAAGAAGTCAGGCTTTTCACCTATACAACGCACAACTCTCATTGATTTATCAGTCGGTTTTAAACACTTAAATTCAATATCTGTTTGCGCAATCATATCTCTTGGCGTTTGTTTTGTGAACGCAAAAACTTCATCCATTGCTTCGGGGCGAGGGCTACGTATAAAATGATGATTAATTCCATTTAAATGCCCGTGAAGTGATACAGATTCTCTTGTTGATTGCCTAAGGATACTTTCATCAACTCCTTTAGCCCAAATTTTGTTACAAAACAATTCTTCCGGCTGAACCTTCTTTAAGGTCTTTGTGCCACCATTACAGCCAATCTTTAGAAAACTATATAATGATTTTCCTATACCTGAAATATTCATATTCCCCCCGTATATGTATAAAAAACTACAGGAAGGGAAAAATTGCGTTTTATTACAAAATATTTACAATTAAACCGGAGGAAGTGGGATTTGAACCCACGGTGGAGTTTCCCCCACACAGATTTTCGAGATCTGCACCTTAAACCTCTCGGACATTCCTC
>CASELB010000024.1 GCA_949288685.1 uncultured bacterium | reverse complement strand
GTTGTCAAAGGTGACGACGATGATGACGATGACGGCGATGATGACGATATAGGCGGCAACGACGGTGATGAACAGGAACCAAAACCATTACCAATACCGACACCAACACCAACGACGGGTGAGAGTACTAATAATGGCGGTCAAGCAGCTTCTGAACCTCCAAAGACTATGGATGATGATGCGATGTTAGATAAGCCTAAAGGTCCGCAGGCTGGTACTATCAATAATAAATTTGATATTTTCAATGAGGCTGATAAACAGCAAAATTTCCAATCTACGAGACCTCAGGCGCAGTATAATTATAATGATTAATTTATTATCAGGCAGGAGCGGTTATTCCGCTCCTGTTTTGTATTGTAATATTAATTTTCTTTTCTCTTGACTTAGAGTGGACTCTAAGTGTTATATTATTATTAATCACTAAAAATTATGGAAAAGGGGAGAAAATATAATATGGACAGACGTGATTTTATAAAAAATTCGCTGCTCTTTACTACCGGGGCTGTGCTGCTAAGCGGATGTACTTTTAATAAAACGGCAGTTATTAATAAAACTGGCGGAGTTACAACAACCAGATTTAAAAATATTGATGTTTCAATGTTGGGGTACGGATGTATGCGTTTACCGTTAAAGCCGTCCGGCGAAATTGATGAAGAACTTAATAAGAAAATGGTTCAAAGGGCATTGGAATCGGGTATTAACTATTATGATACCGCGTATATGTATATGGGCGGGAAGAGTGAAGAGATTATGGGAAGAGCTTTGAAACCCTATGCCAGAGAAGATTTTAATCTTACAACCAAAATGCCTGTTGTTATGCTTGAAAAAGAGGAAGATGTTGAACGTATTTTTAATGAACAGCTTAAAAGATGTCAGACCGGTTATTTTGATTTTTATCTTGTTCACTGCCTGAACAAACGTAATTGGGAAAATACTAAAAAATATAACGTTATTCCGTTTTTAGAGAGAATGAAAAAAGAAGGCAAGATTAAATACCTCGGTTTTTCTCATCACGATACTCCGGAACTGTTGCAGGAGATAATTGATTATTATGACAAATGGGAGTTTGTGCAATTACAGATTAACAGACTGGATTGGAAAACTACCCGCGGCGAAGAGCAGTACAATATCGCAAGAAAAGCAAAACTGCCGATTATAGTAATGGAGCCTCTGCGCGGAAGTTTGCTTGCAAACCTTAATGCCGAAGCTACACAAATATTAAAGGCTTATAATCCGGAGGCAAGTGTTGCATCATGGGCGTTCAGATGGCTTGCGGGGCTGGACGGAATACTTACAATGCTTAGCGGTATGAGTGAGCCGGAACACCTTGAAGATAATATAAAAACATTTACAAACCTGAAACCATTGTCTGCGGAAGAACAGGCAGTTTATGATAAAGCTATTGCCGCTCACTTAAAACAGGCTGCAATCGGATGTACCTCTTGCAGGTATTGTGAATGCCCCGTAGGTGTTAATATTGCAGGGATTTTCTCTCTGTATAACCAGTATATGTATGATTTGAGTTCAATGAAGAGAATAGGTTTTGTCAGTCATTATGAAGCCTTAAAAGAATCAGAACGTGCTGATAAATGTATTAAGTGCGGACTTTGTAAACCTAAATGCCCGCAGCAGCTTGATATTCCTACATTACTGGATAAGGTCCACAAAACCTATCTCGAAGTTAAAGGGGCATAGCGGAAATGAAATTTCGGGGAAATAAAAAACCGTATTTAATAAGGGTAACTGCTGCTGCTCTGTTTTTTGCTGCTGAAATTTTTGCATTTTTTCCTGCCGGAAGGTTTTTGACCGGACTTTTATCGTTCAATTTTGCACCTGCTGCCGCACGCTTGATTACAGATTTTTCGATTACAGCACTTTTAATTGTTGCTGCAAATCTTCTGATTGCATTTTTCTTCGGGCGGTTTTACTGCTCTGTATTCTGCCCGTTCGGTTTACTGCAGGATATAATCGGGACAATTTTCAGACGCAAAACAGGAAGAACGGTTAATTTGCCGTCCTTAAGATATACAATACTTGTGATTACTGTTGTATTTATGCTGGCAGGCGTGACTTCTGTTTTAAGATTTTTAGATCCTTATTCCAACTTCGGGAATATTATCTCCGGCTTGATTAATATAAAAACGGTTCCCGTAATAACCTTTATTCCGCTTTTAATTATTTTCCTGCTTGTAGTCTGGAAAAACAGGATTTTTTGTACTATGGTATGTCCTGCAGGTACAGTTCTGGGATTATGTTCCAAATTAAGCCCGAAAAAGTTATGTATATCAAAAGATATTTGTAAAGGGTGCGGTGTTTGTGAAAGAGAGTGCCCGACAGGTGCAATTAATTCCAAAGAGAAATATCTTGATAATGAACGCTGTATTCGTTGTATGCGTTGTATTGCAGCCTGCCCCGGAGGCGGGATAAGAGTTTTTGATACTGAAAAAGAAAAATTTGTTCCGTCAAGACGCTCGTTTATTATTTCGGGTATAGTTGCAGCCGCAGCGGCTGCAGTTCTTGTAAAAGGAAAAGAGCTTGCCATTGCTATAGCTGAAGGGCTAAAGCCCCGCCCGATATGTCCGCCCGGTGCCGGTTCTATTGAAAATTTTGTATCAAAATGTACAAATTGCGGGCTTTGTGTTGAACATTGCAAAGGCAATGTACTTAAGAAACCTGATTCTGAATATGAGACGGTCCATGTTGATTTTTCTGACGGGAAATGTGAATTTGACTGTAAAAACTGTTCGGATCTTTGTCCTACAGGCGCAATAAGGAAAATGACACTTAAAGACAAACAAAATTGCAGAATTGGGCTTGCCAAGTTTAATCGTGAAATTTGTTCAAAATGCGGATTGTGTGCCTCGAAATGCCCTAAAGGCGCAATATCCTTCACCCCCGGACAATTGCCGGTATATAATGCTTCTGAATGTATCGGCTGCGGGGCTTGTCAGAATATTTGTCCGGTTAGTGCCATAGAAATAGTTGCTATTAATACCCAGTCTCAGATATAATATTAATTATGAAATAGGAGAAGATATGTCTATCGGATTTACTGAAATATTTTTAATTCTTATTGTTATACTTTTGCTTTTTGGTTCAAAGCGTATTCCGGAGCTTGCTAAGGCTCTTGGCAGAGCGTCTTATGAATTTAAAAACGCTAAGGATACATTGAAAAAAGAAGCACAGGAACTTGCGGAAAGTGCCCAAAGAGCGGCTGAAGCCGAAGCCAAAAAAGATGAAGAAGTCAGACAATAATAGTGATATTGATGATAATCAGTCTTTTATAGCTCATCTGGAAGCGTTAAGGAGCATGCTGCTGTCTTCAATTCTGGCAGTAGCTATTTTGTCGCCTTTAGGATTTTATATGGCGCCAAAGTTTATTGATTGGCTGGTTGCTGTTTCTATGCCGGATAATTTGCCTAAACTTCATTATTTTTCACCGATGGAGGTTTTTATTATCCAATTAAAAGCAGGTATTGTGCTGGCTTTTATTTTTGCCTCCCCTGTTATAGCTTATCAGGTTAGAAAATTTGTTCTTCCGGCTCTTTATGAACATGAAAAAAGGTTTCTGGGCTGGTTTATGATTCTTTTTGTTATACTTTTTCTTTCAGGATGTGCATTTTGTATATTTTTAATACTCCCGCTTGTAATGAATTTTTCAGTCGGATTTATGAGTGAAACTCTTGAGCCGACAATAGGACTGGCTAATTTTGTGAATCTTGCATCTGGTATGATTCTTGCGTTTGGTATTATGTTTCAATTTCCGCTTGCGGTTCTTGCCGGAGTAAAATTCGGGCTGGTTAGTGTGGAGACTCTTAGAAATTTAAGACCGTATATTATCGTAGGTATACTTATCCTCGCTGCGATTTTCACCCCGCCTGATGTTGTAAGCCAACTTATGTTAGGCGTTCCGACTTGGCTCCTGTTTGAAGCCGGCGTGTTAGCGGCGTCTTTGATTGAACCTAAAAATGATTAAATTCCGAGTTTTTCAAAAATATTTGATTGTTTAAGTTTTTCGGCTTTTTCCTTCAAAAACTTTTCAGGTTTAGCAGATAATTCTCTAAAGTGATTTTCCGGTATTATATTTAAAAACTTATCTGCATGCTCTTCTGTAAGAATAAAAAGAGTATGTTTATTCTTTTTTTTCTTTATAAATGTGACAGAGTCAGGCAATGATTCATTAATAATATGTTTTATTGATTTTAATTTGTGATTTTCGCCGTTTATTTTATAGAATTTTTGGAAGTTTGGAGTAGTTGTATTGTTTTGTGTAATGTTGGATATAAGCATGATTTAGTTCCTTTATTTTATACTTTAGACTTATTCATCGGGTTCCAGGAGTCTTCGAGGTGATTTTTTATTATTGACCTGTAAAAATTTTCTTTATAGTTAAGCATTTCAAGTTGTTTGTTAAGGTTTTCCACCTGTTGCAGAACTTTTTGTTTGGTTGTTTTAATTATTTCATATCGTTCCTTAAGTGTGGAATCTCCTATGATACAAAGTTCTATATATTTTTTAATTGCCTTGTTTTCTGTTCCGACAGCGCGGAGGCATTTTACAATCTTGACCCATTCCAAATCAGTTTCAGAAAACTGTCGGTTGTTATTTTTATCTCTGGTAACGAACGGAAAGAAGCCTGACTTAGCCCAGAATCTTAAAGTATGTTCCGATACATCCATTTTTTCTGCAACTTCTTTGATTGTGTACATTTGTACCTCCATAACAATCGTAACATAAAATTAAAAAGTTGTGTGTTTTTTCTCTAAATTTAATGCTTTACAATCCCCTTTAACTGTGCGATTATGTAGAGAGTTAACTAACATTTAAGGAGAGTTGATATGATACTTATTACCGGCGGAGCAGGATATATCGGGAGTCATACGGTTATTAATTTCCTTAATAACGGTATAAAAGATATTCTTATATTTGACAGCCTTGAAACAGGGCATATAGAGACAATTAACGAACTTCAGAAAATATCTGCTTCCGTTAAGTTTGTACAGGGAAATTTGCGGAATATTAGTGATGTTGATGCGGTTTTTGCAAACAATAAAATTGACGCGGTTATTCATTTTGCTGCATTTGCGCTGGTTAATGAAAGTGTAACTAACCCCAGAAAATATTACGATAATAACGTTTGCGGCACGCTTAACCTTCTTAATACAATGCTAGATTATAATTGTAAAAAAATAGTATTTTCATCAACCTGTGCAACGTATGGCGAGCCGGAGTACACTCCGATAGATGAAGAACATCCGCAGGCTCCTATTAACCCTTATGGTGCATCGAAACTTATGATTGAAAGAATTATGAAAGATTATGATAAAGCGTACGGGCTTAAATCTATACGCCTTAGATATTTTAATGTTGCCGGCGCCGACCATGACTCAAGAATCGGAGAGTGGCATGAACCGGAAACCCATGTTATTCCGACTATTTTAAAATCTGCACTTAAAGACGACGATTCAACATTCAAAATCTTTGGCGGAGATTATGAAACAATTGACGGAACTTGTATAAGAGATTATGTGAATGTCGAAGACCTTGCACAGGCACATTTTCTTGCTTATACATACCTGAGCAAAGAAAACCGTTCGGATGTATTTAACGTCGGAACAGAACATGGTGACAGCGTAAAGAAAGTTTTTGAAGTATGTGAAAAAGTTATTGGCAAAGAAATACCTGTTGAAACTGTTTCACGCAGACCGGGGGATCCCGCTAAACTTTACGCAAATGCCGATAAAATTAAAAATACGCTGGGTTGGAAACCTGAACGTACGTTACAGGAGAGTATTCAATCTGCTTATACGTGGGAAAAGAAACTTAATGCAATGCTTGATTCAACATTAATCAGTTAATTATTAGGGGAATAAATGAAAAGAATACTGGTAACAGGCGGTGCCGGATTTATCGGCAGCCATTTATGCAAAAGACTTCTTGATGAAGGGAATGATGTAATTTGTTTGGATAATTTTTTTACCGGCTGCAAAGATAATATAAGAAAACTCTTATCAAATGACCATTTTGAACTGGTAAGGCATGATATAACAAAAGAGTATTATGCGGAAGTTGACCAAATATATAACCTTGCGTGTCCCGCAAGTCCGCCGCATTATCAATATAATCCGATTAAGACTATTAAAACATCGGTTCTCGGGATGATAAATATGCTCGGGCTTGCAAAGAGATGTAAGTCGGTGATTTTGCAGGCGTCCACAAGCGAAGTATACGGTGATCCCGCTATACACCCGCAGGTTGAAAGTTATTGGGGAAATGTTAATCCGATTGGTATAAGAAGTTGTTATGACGAAGGCAAGCGCTGTGCGGAAACTCTTATGATGGATTATCACCGTCAGAACGGTGTTAATACGAGGATTGTTCGTATATTTAATACGTATGGACCAAATATGGATATGAATGACGGGCGGGTTGTTTCTAATTTTATTGTGCAGGCGCTCAAAGGCGAAGACATTACAATTTATGGTGACGGTACTCAAACCCGTTCATTCTGCTATGTTTCTGATTTAGTAGAAGGCATGATACGGATGATGAATAATTCTCAGGATTTTATCGGACCTGTAAATCTTGGTAATCCGTCAGAGTTTACAATAGGGGATTTTGCAAAACTTGTTATTAAAATGACAAATTCCAATTCAAAACTGGTTTATAAACCTCTTCCAAAGGATGATCCGTGCCGCAGGCGTCCGGATATTTCAGAAGCTAAAAGAATTCTCAACTGGGAGCCGAAAGTTAGTGTAGAAGAAGGACTTGCAAAGACTATCAAGTATTTTGAGCAAAAGATTAAGGAGTTTAATTAATGAAAGTTTGTGTTATCGGAACAGGTTATGTGGGGTTAGTTGCAGGTACATGCCTTGCTGAAATGGGAAATGATGTTATATGTGTTGATAATAACAAAGAAAAATTACAACAATTAAAGCGCGGTATTATTCCTATTTATGAACCCGGATTAGAAGAACTTATCAAGGTAAATGTTTCGGAAAACAGACTCAGTTTTTCAGATGATTTGGAAGACGCGGTTAGAAAATCTTTAATTTGTTTTATAGCGGTCGGAACTCCGCAGGGAGAAGACGGTTCTGCTGATTTAAAATATGTTTATCAGGTTGCGCGCGGGATTGGCAAGGCTTTAAACGGGTATAAGGTTATCGTTGATAAATCGACAGTGCCCGTAGGAACGGCAGAGGCTGTTACGCAGATTATTAAATCACAGACAAGAGAAGAGTTTGATGTCGTATCAAATCCTGAATTTTTAAAGCAAGGTGCTGCAGTAGACGATTTCTTGAAGCCTGACAGGGTTATAATCGGTTCTGATTCACAACGTGCAACGGATATTATGCAGGAGTTATATTCTCCGTTTTTGAGAACCGGGAACCCTGTAATTATAATGGATGTAAAATCTGCAGAAATGACAAAGTATGCTGCTAACGCGTTTCTTGCCGTAAAAATATCTTATGCAAACGAGATTGCAAATATTTGTGAAAAAGTAGGCGCAGATGCAGAAATGGTAAGGATTGGAATGTGCTCGGACAAACGTATAGGAGCTCAATTCTTATTCCCCGGGCTCGGATATGGCGGAAGTTGTTTCCCGAAAGACGTTAAAGCGCTTTTAAAAACCGCTAAAGATAACGGGTGCGGATATGAGTTAATACAGGCAGCGGATAATGTTAATAAAAAACAGCGGCTTATATTCCTTGATAAAATCCATAAACACTGCGGTGAGGATTTAACCGGACAAACCATTGCCGTTTGGGGGCTGGCATTTAAACCTAAAACTAATGATATGCGTGAAGCACCGGCGATTACAATTATTAATGACCTGCTGCAGCGCGGTGCAAAAGTTCAAGCCTATGACCCCAAAGCGTTTGATAGTGCGAAGTTGATTTTTGGCGATAAAATTATTTATACAGAAAATGCTTATGTGGCGCTGAAAGGGGCTGACGCAATGTTGTTGTTGACAGAATGGAATGAGTTTAGACGTCCTGATTTTGACAAGATAAAAACATTGATGAGGTATCCTGTAATATTTGATGGCAGAAACCAGTATAACGGGGCAAGGCTTATACAAAAAGGTTTTTGTTATTATCAGGTCGGGAAAGTTTACTAATAGGTGAAGTTTATATGGCATTTGAATTTATAAACTCCGGTTTGGACGGGGTTATGCTTGTTAAACCTGAAATCTTTTCTGATAAACGCGGGGTTTTTAGTGAGGTTTATAAATCTTCTGGGTTTAAATCTGCAGGAATTCCGGCGGATTTTGTTCAGGACAATTGTTCTGTCTCAAAATACGGGGTTTTAAGGGGAATTCATTATCAGAAAACACCTTATGCACAGGCAAAATTGGTGAGGTGTGTATATGGTAAAATTTATGATGTGGCGGTTGATTTACGACCGGCATCAAAAACTTTTAAAAAGTTCATCAGGGTTGAATTATCAGAAGAAAACGGAAATGCTCTTTTTATTCCGAAAGGCTTTGGACACGGGTTTGTAGCTCTTTCTAAAGAGGCTGTGGTGGTTTATAAGACGGATTGTGAGTATAATCCTGATGCTGATTGCGGAATATTCTGGGCGGATAAAGATTTGGATATAGACTGGGGCATTGATTTTGAACCGGTTTTGTCAGACAAAGATTTGGCACTTCCGCGTTTGGAGGAGGTTTTAGTATGAAGGTGTTGTTGGTAACAGGCGGTGCAGGGTTTATCGGAAGCTGTTTTATAAAGTTTATTCTTCAAAAACATCCTGATTGGATGATAATTAATCTTGACGCCCTTGAATATGCAGGCAATCCGGATAATTTACGGGAAGTTGAAAATGCCCCTAATTACAGGTTTCTCCACGGTAATATTTGTAATCGTCTGCTTGTGCGGGATTTAATGCAAGAATGTGACTATGTGGTTAATTTTGCGGCACAAACACATGTAGACAGGAGTATAATATCGCCGGATGCATTTGTAGAAACAAATATTAAAGGAACGTTCAACCTCCTTGATGCTGCGCTTAAAGCTGGCGGAAAAAGGTTTATACAGATTTCAACGGATGAGGTATACGGCAGTATTTCAAACGGATTTTTTACGGAAACATCGCCGCTTTTACCTAACAGTCCGTATTCTGCAAGTAAAGCATCGGCAGATTTGCTGGCTCTTTCGTTTTTCAAAACGTACGGGCTGCCGGTAAGTGTTACAAGGTGTTCCAACAATTACGGACCTAACCAGTATCCGGAAAAACTTATACCGTTTTTTATTATGCGGATTATGAATGACAAATCTATTCCTTTGTATGGTGACGGGCTTAATGTTCGTGACTGGCTGTACGTTTATGACCACTGTTCCGCGATAGAAAAAGTTTTGTTAAACGGCAGAGCCGGTGAAGTTTATAATATAGGCGGACATTGTGAAAAAACAAATATTGAGATAGCAAGAATTATACTGGATTATTTCGGGCTTGGTGAAGAGCGGATAGAGTATGTAGAGGACAGACTCGGTCATGACAGGCGGTATGCAATTGATAATACAAAAATATGTTCGGAACTGGGCTGGGAACCGTTGGTTAATTTTGAGGACGGAATAAAAGATACTATTGGCTGGTATGTTAATAATAAGGACTGGCTTATTTCGGCAGGGCAAAGGGCATTTTTGTCTGCGGGTAAATAGAAATAAATTCAGGGTGACATGTTTGTTTCTGTCATGCTGAACTTGTTTCAGCATCTCGTGCGAACTTGTATTAGACCCTGAAATAAATTCAGGGTGACACGTTCTTTCTGTCATGCTGAATTTGTTTCAGCATCTCGTGTGAACTTGTATTAGCCCCTGAAATAAATTCAGGGTGACACGTTCTTTCTGTCCTGCTGAACTTGTTTCAGCATCTCGTGCGAACTTGTATTAGACCCTGAAATAAATTCAGGGTGACACGTTCTTTCTGT
>CASELB010000023.1 GCA_949288685.1 uncultured bacterium | reverse complement strand
TTGAAAAAAATATTTTTGAAGCACCGGTTAAGTTGTGCGTTTTATGTTCAAAGTTTGCTTCAAGAGAGCTTGAACAGGCACAAACTAGGAATATTCAAACGTATATTGCCTATGGTGCTTTAATAATCGGTATTATTTTTACTGCAATTTTATTAACTTACGCTTTTATCATAAATACTTTAGGAGGGATAGGATAAATGTTTGACCTTAGTAATATATTATCATTGCCGGTACTTGTATTTTTACCGTTGATTTTCGGGCTTATTATACTATTGCCGTTTTTTCCGAACAATGATATTTTTGTACGTCGATTTGCTAAAAGTTGTATTGTAATCCATTTATTATATTCCGCTCTTTTCTGGATATTTTATGATAAGGGGTTTGTTAGCCTTTATTCTCCTGAATGGATTAAAACTCTCGGAATAAAATTCGGATTTGTTATGGATGAGCTGGCGCTTGTGGTTACTATGCTTACTACAATTGTATTTTCTTTGGCGGCTATAGCAAGTAAACTTCATATACGTCAGGGGCAAAAATACTATTATGCATTGCTTTTATTTTTTGAAACCACAATCCTCGGAATTTTTAATGCCTCAGATATTTTTACTTTTTTCCTCTTCTGGGAATTAGAATTAATACCTGCTTATTTCCTCATAGGTTACTGGGGCGAAGGTGCTAATGCAAAGAAGTCTGCAATGAAGTTTATACTATATACTTTCCTTGGCAGCCTTTTTATGTTAATCGGGTTAATAATGCTGCATTACTTTAATTTCCTTGCGACAAATTCGCTTAACGGACAGATTGCAATGTATAATCTTGATAAAGTAGGGGTAGGATTACAAACACTTATTTCAATACTGCTTTTAATAGGGTTTGGTGTAAAACTTCCTATAGTTCCCATACACACCTGGCTGCCGGATGCGCATACTGATGCCCCGACACCTATTAGTATGATACTTGCAGGTATTTTGCTTAAAACAGGCGCATACGCAATTATACGGTTCAACCTCCAAACTCTGCCGCAGGCGTTTAAAATTATAGCACCTGTACTTGCTGTATTTGCTCTTATAAATATTCTGTATACTGCACTTGTTGCGTATGCGCAAACGGATATTAAAAGAATTGTAGCATATTCCAGTATTTCTAATATGGGATTGATTTTGCTCGGAATATGCTCAATGAATATTATAGGGTTGTCCGGAGCGGTTTTCCATATAGTCGGTCACGGTATTATTACCGCGGGACTTTTTGCTGTTTGCGGGATAGTATTTCTCAGGTGTAGAGAACGCGATATTAATAAACTCGGCGGTATTGCAGCCTATATGCCAAGGCTGTTCGGGTTTGCAACTATAATTATACTTGCTTCAATAGGACTTCCGTCTCTTGCCGGATTTATAGGTGAAGTTATTACAATAATAGGGGCGCTTGCTGCTGAATTCAATGATGTAATGAAGTTTATCGCGTTATTTGCTCTCCCTGTATTGATTTTAAGTTCTTGCTATATGCTTAAATTCCTTCATCGGGGATTTTTTGGCAATGAAGGAAGCTGCAAACCGTCTGCAGATATTGCAAACCACGAATTTGTTATTTTGATGTCCATTGTTGTTATTTTATTTATTCTCGGATCATTCCCGTCGTCTATTCTTGATTTAATACAAAATATAAATCTTACGAACGGAGCAGTTATATGGTAAATGATTTGTTAAGCATTTTTATACCGCATATTATACTTATTCTAACCATTATTATACAAGTTATTTTAGGGATGTTTAGGACACATTCCATGGTTTTTAAGTACAAAGATATTAATATAAGGATAAGTAATATTGTTAGTATTGTTGGAATAATTTTTGCAATTACAGGTGTGTTAATATCAAGCGGGGATTATGCCGGATTAAATTATTCAATAGTTGTTACACGTGATGTTAAAGCTCTGTCCTTACTCGTTTTAATTTGCGGTTTAACTACGATTTTCTTAAATACAAACCTTCTCCGCGGAAATCGCTCAGGGTGCTATAAGTACCATATACTACTCCTGACGGGATTGCTCGGAAGTATTTGTGCACTTGGCGCTAATGATTTTCTTACACTTTTTATTTCGCTTGAAACGTTAACATTTGCATTATATTTCTTAATAGCTTTTCCTAAGGGATACCCGTCAAAGGAAGCAGGATTTAAATACCTTATTATTAATGCGGTATCAATTGCATTCTTTTTATTTGGTGTTTCTTATATGCTTGGCTTAACATCCAGTCTGAATTTTTCTGAACTGACTCATGTTTTTGAATCCGAACATAACGGTATAATTTATACTATTGCTTCAATAATGATATTTGCCGGGCTTGGAATGAAACTTGCGATATTTCCCTTTGCAAACTGGGTGATTGATGTTTACGCGGGAAGCGAATCTTCTGTTTTAAACTATTTGTCAACCATCCCTAAAATAGTCGTTATGGGTGTTCTCGTAAGGCTCTTATCCGGTGTAATAAGCTATAGCGCGGAAGTTTATGCGGTAATTCTGCTGCTTGGTATTATTACGGCACTATGGGCTAATATTTATGCGATAAAAGAAAATAATGTAAAGAAAATTTTAGGGTGTTCATCTGCTGCAAATGCTGGCTATATGATAGTTGTAATGTCCATATTTTCAGAATTTGCAGCTTCCGCCGTTATATTCTATTTGATTTGTTACATATTTATGAATATGGGAATTTTTGCTTATATCAATATGATGGAGCCGGAATATAAGCTATTGTCTGTTGATAAACTTTCGTTCTGTAACTCAAATGTTTCAAAAGTGTCATTTGTAATTTGTTGTCTTGGATTGGCGGGGCTGCCTGCAACCTCAGGATTTGTTGGAAAAATATTTCTCCTCTACTCTCTGACTCAGTCAGGATTAGTATTTTTGCCAGTTACACTTATACTTTTATTATTGTTTACAATTGCAATTTACTATTACATTAAACTCGCACGGGGAATTATACCAAAATCGGCGGAACATAAATCTTACAGCCTGTATCAGTCTTTGAATACTTTTTCAAGACCTGTTTTGTATATAATGGCTATAATTACAGTCCTGATTGGTATTATACCGTTTAATCTTATTGCAAGATGTATACTGTTGTTTTAAAAAGCGGGAGGTCTTACTTCAAGACTCATATCATCGCATTTTTTATTCAATTCGTCATCCAGTATGCCAATTTTTTTAAAGAAATTCCTGTATGCCCAATTGTCCGCAGAATACTGTAATATTGTTGATTTGGATATAAGTA
>CASELB010000022.1 GCA_949288685.1 uncultured bacterium | reverse complement strand
GCAACTTTTACCAATCTTACCAATAAACCGCTTGTTGTCCTTATTAACAAAGGTTCTGCTTCTGCAAGCGAAATTTTGAGCGGTGCTCTCAAAGATAATCACAGAGCGGTTATTGTCGGGGAACAGTCTTACGGTAAAGGACTTGTTCAGGAAATTAATAAACTTCCGAACAGTACGGGGATGAACCTTACTATCCAAAAGTATTTAACACCGAGCGGAACTGATATTAACAAAAAAGGAATTACACCGGATGTGGTTGTAGAACTGACGGAAGAAAATGTTGAAGCTAAAAACGATGTGCAGCTTAAAAAAGCAATAGAAATCATACAAGGAATGACATGTATATCGCAAAAGAATGGATAGTACAGGATAAGTTAGATAAAAATGAGCCGCTAATCAAGCGGCTTCTTGCTTTGCGTGGTATAACAACAGAGGAAGAAATCCATGATTTTCTAAATCCTCTTGAAACAACTATAACGCATCCGAATGCGTTTTGCGGTATGGCAGATGCTGCTGACAGAATAATGGCGGCAATTCAAAATAATGAAAAAATTTTAATTTACGGCGACTTTGATGCTGACGGCGTAACTTCTACATCCCTGCTTTTAAGAACCTTAAAAGAGCTTGGAGCGGATGTTGATTATTTTATTCCTGACAGGGAAAATGACGGGCATGGCTTGAATACCAGAGCTCTGGTCAAAATAATGACCACTAAAAAACCTAAACTCTTTATTACCTGTGATTGCGGAATAAGTAATATAGAGGAAGTAAAATTTATAAAGAGTTTTCAGAAAGATATAATAATAACTGACCACCACGAGGCGCCGGAAGTTTTGCCGGATGCATTGGCAATTATTAATCCCAAGGCTCCTTTTGCTCTTGATGAGCGACTTTCCGCATCACAGATAAACAGTCTTACCGCTCTTGCAGGTGTAGGTGTTGCTTTTAAACTTGCGCAGGCACTTTTAGAAAGGGTTAATAAACTTGAGTTCATTTATGAAATTCTCCCCTACGTTGCCGTAGGTACTGTTGCGGATGTTGTGCCGCTTATCGGAGAAAACAGGTATTTTGTTTTAAAAGGTTTGGAGCTTATATCTCAGGGAAAACATTACGGAATAAAGCGTTTGCTTGAGTCGGCGGGATACAATATAGATAATGGAATTACGGCAGAGCAGATAGCTTTTGGTGTTGCACCGCGCATTAACGCGTCAGGAAGGCTGGATACTGTTGAAGCAGCTTTAAAACTGATGATTTCCGATAATAAACAGGAAATAGAGCTTGCGCTGATTACATTGGAGAATTTTAATAAAGTTCGTCAGGAGCTTACTTCGCAAACCTATGAAGAAGCGCTTGAAATGTTAAAAACGGGCGGAAATTATAAAAATGCGATAATTTTATATAATCCGGGCTGGCATTTAGGTATAATTGGAATTGTTGCATCAAAACTTGTTGAAACATTTTACAAGCCTGTTTTCCTTATGACATATTCCGAGGAGACAAAACAGGTAAGGTGTTCTGCCCGCAGTGTTGAAGAAGTTCCGTTGTATGATATGATTTCCAATGTTTCAGAGCTGTTGGAAGGGTTTGGCGGGCATACCATGGCTGCGGGGTTGTATTTTTCAACAGAAAAAACAACACTGGAAGATGTAGCAAAGGGTCTGACGCAAACAATTGATGAATATCTTGACGGAAAGGAACTTAAACCTGCTCTTAAGGTTGATATGGAACTGGCTCCTGATGAAGTAGATATTAATCTTGTTAATGATATTTCACGCCTTGAACCTTTTGGAGCCGGCAATCCTGCACCGGTTTTTATTATGAAAAATTTGCAGATTAAACAAAAAAAACTTATGGGGGCAAATAAAGACCATTTAAAATTAACAGTGCAGTGCGGTGAGAAAGTGTTTGATTGTATAAGATGGTCTCAGGGAGATATTGCGCTTGCAAACGGAGATTATCTTGATATTGCTTTTTCTCCGCAAATTAATGAGTTTAACGGAAACATTAGTATTCAGCTTATATTAAAAGATGTTCATTCCGAGTTCTTAAAAACGGTTGAAGCGCCTGCTCTTAAAGTTTATGATCATAGAAAAAAGACTAATATTTTGAATATGGTAGAGCAGTATGTTAGCGAAGGAAAGGTTAATATAGCGGTTTTTGCCGAGGACAGAGATATAATTGAGGCTTTAAAACCTTATCCTGCATTATCATCAAGAGTAGTTTCGAGGCTGAATGTTTCTAAATGCGACGGGTTAATGCTTTTTGATTATCCTGCAGATGAATATGTCTTTAATCAAATACTGGAAAAGGCGTCTCCGTCGGCAGTTCATTACATGAAATATGACAGTAAAAAAACGGATATATCAAAATTACTTAAAACATTTACAGGCATGATGAAATATGCTGCAAATAATAAAGGCGGAGAATTTAATATAACGGGATGTGCGGCATTTCTTTCCGTTCCGGAAAATCTTGTGAGGACAGCCTTAGAATTATTTGCTGATGCCGGCGTTATTACTGCTGATAATCTTGAAGATGATATTTGTTCAATAGCGTTTCTTGAGTCTGCGGGCGAAAAACACTTAACCTCGTATCCTAAATACAAGGAGCTGCAATTAGGGCTTGCGGCGATTGAAGATTTTAGAAAAAAACTTTTAAAACAAGAGTTGTAAATATAACTTACTCTTGACATTAAATTAATTTGTATAAGAATAGAAATTGCGGGCATTTTTAATCGGCTAAAAATTATGAAGGTACAAAATATTATGTATACCCCTTGCCCTGTATTTACTCGCGGTGCAGGCGGTGCAAAAAATAAACATAGCAATGCAAACAAGCAGTTTACTGACGGTATAAATACTGCTGCCGCTTGGTTTTGTTTTGGCGTGGGATTAGACTTTGTATCAAAACGAATAAACTTTTTTAAATCTCCTTTAAAAAATTCATTTGCGCTTAACGGGATTATTGCATCTACGGCAGGCGCAGTAACAGGTATTAGAGCTGTAAAAGACAGTACAAAAATCCCTTCGGCTCTGTCTAATAATAAAAATTTACATCATCTCTGAGTTTTATGACAAAATCCGTACCGGCAGGAATAGATACATGTCCGCCTTTAGAGAACAGTGCAAACAGTGGTGACGTTAAAGTATTTAAGCCGAGGACGACGGTTCCGTAACAAAACGGAAACGGTGATAATATAACAGTTGCGCCGTCTTTACCCAGATTGGCAGTAAGGGTAAGCATTCTGTCAAAAAGTCTCCTGCCAAACCCTGTTTTATTCCAGAGAGTTTTCCAGTAAGTTCTTTTGCCTTTTATATTATTTAAAAATATTTTTTTATCATCGGCTCTTGTTATATACCCGTCTATCGGCGTTACGGAATTATTAAGTACTATTGAATGAACTTTCAGGACAACCAGTCCGCCGTTACAGCTTATCTGCGGCTGGTGGGAATCCTCTACCTCTGCATAAAATTTTGTTCCGGCAGGTATTGTTATACCTTTTGCAAAAATTTGTGATTTTGTATGGAAAGTTACTTTAGTACCTTTTCTCAGCCAGTCGCTGATTTTGTTATCACTTATAACCGGAATTTTAGTACCTTTTTTTATTCGTCCCCTGTAAACGGCGGGTGTCAGTTTTTGTTTAATAACATCTGTTGTATCAGGCTTTACTTCCGCTTGTTGTTGCTGCAGGATTTTAGGTAAAGCGGGCAGGCTTTCGTCAACTAACTGGTCGGAGTTATAGTTTTTACGAATTTCATCATCTACGGTTGTATCCAAATCCAGCGCATTAACACAGTTTAGTGTACAAAATATTATAAATAATACGTATAAAAGCCTTTTCATACTTCAATTATATCATTACGCCAAAATTAAACTATACAGCAGAAAATTGATTCCGGCGGATTTACTTTAAAACTTTAGCGGTTAAAATAATATAGTGTTTATAAGTATTATAAAATATTCACTTTATCTGTTAACCCTTGCGCTTTGCGCTTCTGGTATTCTGTTTTTTAAGCGCAAAAATTGCCGTGCTGAAGAAGAGCTTGCGGCTTTAAAAAATTATTTTCAGACTGTTGAGACAACACTTAATTCTGTAAGATACGGTAATCTCGCAAAGAAAATTAATACGGAATTTTATCCCGATTACTCGGCTCTAACCAAAACTATTAACAGAATGATTGAAACATTAAATGACCGTGAACAAATGCTTTATGAGTCACAAACAGAATTAAGAAACCAGAACAAGTTTTTGCAGGCATCCATAAACTCGCTCTCTGACGGAATTGCTATTGTTGATAGCGAAGGAACTATAATAAACGCCTCAAATAATATGTATATGTGGCTTGATACAGATATCCTGAGGGGAAAAAATATTCTTGAATTTATCAATCTGCTGGATGACAAAAAATTGTTTGATTTGAAAAATAGCGAAATATCACTTAGAAATAATACGGAACTTAGTTTTCTGGCTGATTGTAATAAACTTGAACTGGAAGATAAAAAAGAACGATACGTCCTTGTTCTTAAGAACATATCAGACCAGAAAGAGATTGAAACTCTTAAAGAAGATTTTGTTGCAACTCTTACCCACGATTTAAAAGTGCCAATTATAGCGGAATCTAATATGCTTAATTTGTTTCTTGCCGAAAAGTTTGGCGAAATAACTGATAAACAGCGTGTTGCACTTAATAATATGAAGGCATCAAATAACGAATTGCTGGATTTAGTACAAACCGTACTTGAAACGTATAAAGTTAATGCTTCCGGATTAACTCTTTATCCTGAAACCTTTGAACTTGGCAGCTTTTTATCAGAAATTATTAAAGAAATGACACCGATATTTTTACAGTCTGATAATAAAATTAATCTTGATATCGATGGTAATGTTGAGATAAATGCGGATAAAACACATTTAAAACGTGTTATTAAAAATTTAATTCATAATGCAGTATCATACGGAGCTGCGGGAACGGATATTGATATCAGAGCATTTCAGGATGATAGTAATGTTACAATTATTGTAAAAGACTATGGCAAAGGTATTCCCGAAGAAGATATCAAAAAAATATTTCAAAAATACTACTCCACTGCAAAAAAATTCAGACGAACCGGTACAGGTCTCGGGTTATTTTTGTCACAGCAGATAATAAAAGCTCACAACGGTATATTGGAAGTCCGTAGTGAGCCTGATAAGTATACAGAATTTTGTATAATTATTCCTAAATAATAAACACTATATTTTGCAAAATTTACAATCCATGATTTATTCATCCTGTGAAATATATTTATAATCCATCATGCTTCCTTCGTATTCCGGCAAATCATCTGTATACAATGACATCTGGCTAATATTTCTGTTTAAATCTTCTACTTTCTGTTGATAAATATCTGAGCGGATATTATACGCTTGAATTTCTGCGGTTGTAACCTTGTTATCATTATTTGCATCTATTTCATCAAAATGTGCAAGTACAGTTTCCTGAAGTGAAGAGGATAATCCGGCAGAACTGCCAAGTGTCGTAATTTGTTCTCTTGTAAGCCCCTGAGCGGAAATAGTATTCATATAAGATTGAATATCTGATGCGGACAGGACTCCGTCATTATCCTTGTCTATACTGGAAAAATTTGTCATCATATATGATGCAAATGTTGCACCATAGTTGTTTGCAAGTACTTGAGAATTACTCATTGCGGAAGTTAAGTTCTCAAGGGTGAGTCCTTCTTCTTTATAGAGTCCGGTTAAAAAATTGTAAGAACTCGCGAGACCTGAATTTACTGCAGAGTACAGGGAGGTGCCGTTTAAATATTTTGACATAAAATCTCCTTATAGTTATCCTATACTAGCAGTTTAATAATATTTTTATTAAAATCAACCCTTCATTTAAATTATTTTTAGATATAACCATGGTATGAGTTTTTAAAGTTTTATAGTATAATAACAGCAATGGTTAAATTAATAACTAAAGAAAATGTCCATAAGTTTGCACATGCTGCATATTTAATATACAGATTTCAGGAATTATTTACACGGATAGTTGAGGTAAATAATCCTAAACTTTATCCTTGCGTATATGCAATGTGGCATGCTCATCAGTGCTGTGTACACGGTATTGAGGATAAAGCAAATTTAAATATTCTTATAAGCCGTTCTAAAGACGGTGATATTGTTGCATATATTTGTGAGAACTGGGGTTTTAGAGTAATACGCGGCTCAGCCGGAAAAAGCGGTGGCACTACATCAATGATGCAAATGATATCAGAGCTTAAAGAAAAACGCTGTTGTGCGGTTATGGTAGATGGTCCGAGCGGCCCGCCCAAAATTGTTAAAGAAGGTGTTATAAAAACAGCAAAATTAGGCGGCGCGCCAATAGTGCCCGTTGTATGGTACTCAGAAGATAAAACATTGTTGAAATTTAACTCCTGGGATAATTTCAGGATGCCGTTTACTTATTGCAGACTCCTAAATCTTTACGGAGAACCGATTTATGTTAACCCTGACAATACTCCGGAACAGGATGAAGAGTGCAGGTTAAAAGTGCAAAGTGCGCTTCTGGAATTGGAAAATCAAGCCCCGGAAGTTTATAAAGACTTAAAGAAGAAACACGCATGGAAGATATTAAAATTAAAATAGCAGCATTACAGATGGAGTCTGTAATAGGAGATGTTTACGCTAACCATAAAAAACTTGTTGAACTCCTTGATAAGCACGCCGGCGGTAAATGCTTTGATGTTCTTATTCTGCCGGAAGTATGGACAGTCGGCTGGGAGTGCAGTGAATTTATAAAATCGGCAGAAGAGACTTCTGACTCGAAAACTATCTCTTTGCTTTCTAATCTTGCACAAAAATATAATACTTATATACTTGGCGGGAGTTTCATTGAAAAAGAAGGAAATGCGTATTATAATACCTGCCCTGTAATTAATCCTTCCGGAAACTTGATTGCTAAATACAGAAAAAATCACCTGTTTTCTTATTACTGCTGCGGTGAAGGCAGTTATGTATCCGCCGGTGAAAGTCCGGTAATGGTGAATATAAAAGAAATTAATGCCGGTCTTACAATATGTTATGATATAAGATTTCCTGAAATATACAGAGCTTACAGATGTGCCGGTGCTGATTTGATTGTAAATATGGCAGCATGGCCGCTTTCAAGGGCTGACCACTGGCTTGCTTTAACAAGGGCAAGGGCTGTTGAAAATCAGGTATTCTTTGTTTCTCTTACTCAATCAGGGAAACTTGCTGACGGTTCATATAATCTGGGACACTCTTTGATTTACGATTTTAACGGGGCAGTTCTTTCAGAAATCAATTCGGGAGAAGGCTTAATCGAAGCAGATATTTCAACAAAAGAGATGTATGAATTCCGGCAAAAGTGTACTGTGTTAAAGGATATTCACAAAAATTATGAGGTGCGTGTATGCTAAAAAAAATCTTATTCTTATTTTTTGCATGTACTGTTATGCTTCCGGCATTTTCAGCGGGAGCGGATTTTTCTAAAGTTATAAGTGAATCAAATATAAAAAAGTCTGATGTTTCAATATCTATTATAAATCTTGAAACCGGCAGAGAAGTTTATCAGCTCCACTCTAAACGCAAGTTTTATCCTGGTTCTGTCCAAAAACTTATTACCTATAAGACGGCAGAAAATATACTCGGTTTAGATTACAGGTTTAAGACGACCTTATATAAAAATTCAAATAATGAATACCTTATAAAACTTGGCGCAGATCCATTGTTAACAGGAGACAATCTTAAAACTCTTGTGACAAAAATTCAGCCTGACGCTAAAGCTATTTATATAGATGATAGTATTATTGACGGAGAAGAATGGGGCAGCGGCTGGGATGATGAAGACAATTTGAATCCTGCGCTTGCACGATTCAGTGCGTATAATCTTGACGGCAATATGGTAAAAGTTTCTTTTATGCCGACTACGGATGGCGCTCCTGCAACAATTTCACAGGAAAAATTTTATCCGCTCTCATTTATTAATGAGATTATCACGGGTGATAAAAATGAAATAAACCTAACAAGGAAAGACTATATTGCGCCGGATATGATTATTGCCTCCGGTGTTGTTAACACTCTTATAAGCCGCGATATTCCGGTGACTAATACAAAACGTTATTTTAAACTTTCTCTCGAGAGAATTTTGAATGAAGAAAAAATTGATTATTCCGGTGTATACAGGTTTAAAAAATTGTCTCCTGAGTTTAAAGAGCTTGCGATAATTTCTCATAGTATGAGTGATATACAAAAAGCAATTCTTATTGACAGCAATAATATAGCATCTGAAAGCATGTTTAAAATAGCAGCTTCTAAAAAAGCGTCTGACGGCACGGGGACGTTCGCCGGCGGGCTTGCTCTGTTGACGGATTATTGCAATTCATTAAAATTAAAAACAGAGGATATAAAAATAGCAGATGCAAGCGGTGTGAGTGAAGAGAACCTGCTTACAGCGGAATTTGTTGCAGAATTTCTTGCAAATCCTGCAAATACTGATTTAAAACAACTTTTGCCGACCCCGGGACAGGGAACTTTGGTTAACCGGATGAACTATATGACCGGAAAACTTTTCGCCAAAACAGGGCTTGTGCAGACAAATTCTATTGCAGGGTATGTAGATACATTAGGCGGTGAAACTTATGCATTCTGTATACTTATAAATGATAAGGAAGCAAAAAATTCAGATAAAAAAATGCTTGAAGAGTATTTAATAAGAGAAATATTTACTAAGCTGTAAAACTTTTATACGCTTCTTCCTCTGATATTAATAATTTAGAGGAGTCTAAGTGCAGTTTATGTTTTGATTCATTTTCAAGCGTTTTCTTAATTTCAAATGGATACCAGGAATATTCTTTCATTCCGCCGTTGTTTACTTTGTTAACAACATTCCGGAAATATTCCTGAATATGTTTTGCTCTGTCCGGATATTTTAACAACATAGTTTCTAATGGGGTGTTACTTTTTTCCCAGTTGTCTTTGGAACGGACTAAGATACAGTTAGAAATGGAACTTGCATGCCCGCCTTTGTTTTTTGATTTTACATGTTCAATGCTCACAAGAAATGGTGATATTAAATTATTAATAAACTGTTTTCTGCTTGAGTCTTTATTTTTTACAATAAATGCATCAAAATCCTCTGATGGAGATGGTAATAATTTTAGAGACTTATTAACGCTGTCTAAGGTTCTGTTATTCTTATCGCCATATTTGATTTTTTGCAGTATTTGAATATACTTTCTGGAGTTGATTGCTGTATTATAATCACCTTTAATTAAGTCTTGTTCCCATCCGTCAAGTACGGCATTATAACGCAGTCTTGTCTTTTCTGCCTTTATGGCGGGAGACTGCTCTCTCAATGTATTTATAACTCTTAAATATTTAATTCTAAGTTTATTGAAACTTTGATGAAACTGCTCATCAGTAACACTTTTAATTGTAGTATTTATATTTTGATTTATCCTGTGTTTGTAAAATCTGAAGACATCAAGTTCAACGCCATCCATAGCTTCTTGATATCTGCTAACATGGTTGATTACCCATTTATCGGATTTTCTGTTCTTTGACGCCAGAGAAAGTATATGCTTGTATGCACTAATACTAATCATACGCAATCCTGAATACGCGCATCGAAAATCATTTGCATACTTTCTTAAATAAGCCATTGCAGGATTAACAGAAGTAAAAGCAGGAGAAGTATTACTGTTAATAAAGGTGTCCTGATTAAAGACACCTTTATTAAGCATATTACCATTATTATTTGCAGACGCAATCCAACTCTTACCTGTCTGATGGTTATCAGGAATACTTTTATCTGTTGACCAATTAAAAGAATGAATACTTATGTTCACTAAACTATTTCCTGTATAGTTTTAGTATACATGCAAAATAATTCTCATGACAATTTTATTTACAAAACTTAATTTTATTTATTTGTTTTGCCCGCTTCGTAAAGAAAACGCAGCCCTTCCAGAGTAAGTGTCGGGTTAATAAAATCAAACGGTGAAATCATATATTTTTCAATAAGTGTGCAGTACCCGCCTGTAGCTACAATAGTAGCTTTTTCGCCAAGTTCTGCTTCACATTGGCGGATAAGTCCGTCAATAAGGCAGGCAGTTCCTCTTATGACCCCTGATAGAATTGCATCAACCGTATTTCTTCCGATAGCTGCGGGCGCTTTTGCAATATCAATTTGAGGCAGCTTTGATGTGAATTTATTAAGTGTTTTTAATTGAAGATTAAGCCCCGGGGTTATTACGCCGCCCAAAAATTCTCCTTTGTAATTAACAATATCAAAAGTCGTGGCAGTTCCGAAGTCAATAACAATGACAGGACGTTTATATAGCATAAACGCGCCGCACGCATTTGCAATCCGGTCTGCACCTACTTCTTCCGGCTGGTCTGTTGCTATTTTAACAATAGTATTCATTCTGTAATCAACAATAACAGAATTAACTTTAAACACAGCATCGGCAGCCGCCTTAAATTTTTTATCCAGTTCATCAACCACCGAACCTATAATTACCGCACTGACATTATATTTCGAAAGCAGTGACTTTAAGAGGATTTCATACTCCTCCTGCGGAAGTTCCCTGTCAGATGCGAGTCTGAAGTTTTCAATTAAAGCGTCTTCATCAAACAAGCCCAGTGTAATACTCGTATTTCCTATATCAACAGTTAATAACATAACAATAATCCTGTAAATCTACAGGATTATTGTACATTAAACAAAAACTTTGTAACAGGTTAGCCAACGTGCGAAGTTGATGCCGGTGCGCCGTTATTTGCAGAATTAAACGCATCAAAGATACTGTTCATAAACGGTTTTGCTTCCATTTCTTTTCTCTCAGGTGCAGTTGTATAATCTGTTCCGATTGATAAAATTCCGCTAATTTCTGGCATAATATATTCTCCTTTTCCTCTTATGTGTATATACTTGGTATATATATAAAGTATTTTTGTAACGGAAAATTGCATGAAAGAATAAATTTTGTAACATTTCTTAATATGCAAAAATTGGTGCTATACATTGTGGTGTGATGAGTTCGGACGATTTTAGTAATAAAAGAATGTAAAGTTTTGTAACGATTTTTCAAAAAAGTGTTATAAATTTGTAAAAACTGGGAATAGTACTTATAGAAAGGAGCAGTTATGGAAGTTATAAATTTATTGTTCTTTTGCGGTGTAATGTATTTTGCGCTTATCTGGTGCCCGAGCTATTATGAAAAAATGATGAAAAAGCAGCACTAATAAACTGATTTGATATGTGTATAACAAAAATCAGGGCGTGTTATATTGCCCTGATTTTTAGTGTATTTAGTACGTTTTATCGCTTTTGTTTAATAATACACTGAAGTATTTTTGATATATTATGTTTCTAAATCGCTCATATATCCTAAAAACGGTTAACCACGGGATTGTAATGTCTTGCATTAGCTGAGTCGTTTTTTTTTTTCTATAGAGTCAAATTCGTCTATAAAAGTAATTGATGGTGCGTCAGCAATAGCTTTTTGGAAAAGCTCTCTTGCATTACTTTCTTACGAGCCTATTGTAGAGTCCTTAAACTCATTTGCATTAAATTCACCGTATTTTGACTTGTTTCATTTGCCATTGCCTTGCACGGAAGTGTTTTGTCGTATCTTGGCGGCTCGTAAAGCAAAATACATTTGTTTAGTCTTATACTTTGGTAAACTTGCAGATAATTTATCGTACGTACAACATACTTTTTAAGTGTTTCAATTCTATTATCAAGTCCGCCGATATATTAAAACTGACTCCGTTTATACTCTTTGTTTCCTGATTTGTTTGATTAAGTGCTGTGATTGTTCGTTTGTTAAAATCGTTGTATGTATCTATTCTTTTTACTCATCAAGTCCTTCCAGCCCGTACTTAAATCTTTGAGACAAGTCAGGTATATTATTGTTCCAAAAATCTTTAAATGTTTTGGTTGGCACTACTGAAACAGTGTTAACATTTCGCCTTACCTGCGGGTAACTGTATGTTGAACCGGTTGAATGTACTCTCATAGTTATTATTTTACTATAAAATAATTTGTATCAAGATGTTTGTAAATATATCTTTAATCTTGTGTATATCATGTACAATTTTGATATAATAATTTATAAGATGTACAATTTTACATGACCGCTCGGAGGGGGATTAATGCAATTTTACGAATTAAGGAAGTTGATAAAACAAGCTATATCAGAAGATGATTTTCAAACTTCTTGTGATAGAATTCAAGAAGTAATATTCGGTCTGGATAAAAACGGTTTTATTCCGATAATTGCAGAAATAGGTTCTATTCCGGAAGATATTGAGCACGACTCAAGTGAGGAAAAGTTATATACAAAAGTTTCAGATATTATACTTGCTAAATGTTTTTTAGAGCTTGGTTTAAAAGCAAATGTGTTAAAAGAAAGAGCAAACTGTGCAGATGTTATTGCGCAAAGTGTATTTCATAATTATTCATTAGTTGCGGATGCAAAGGCTTTCAGGTTAAGCAGGACTGCTAAAAACCAAAAAGATTTTAAAGTTGAATCAATGGTGCATTGGAAGGGTGTAAATGATTATAGCGTTTTGTGCTGTCCTTATTTTCAATATCCTAAAATAAAAAGTCAAATATACGGTCAAGCTCTAAACGGGAATGTTTTATTATTTTCTTGGGAATATTTTAGTATGTTATTAGAGTGTAATGTAAAAGAAACTGTAAATTATTCTCTTGAAAACTTATGGAATATGAGTGCTGTTATTTCCGAAACAACAACAATCCAAGATAAAAATCTTTGTTTTCTTAATAAACAAAATAATTATATAAAAAATATGTTAAATTACTCCGATGCAGAATTTGAAAAGGCACTTAATATTTTCAAACAAGAAATAATCAATCGGGGAGAAGAAGAGATTAATTACTGGCAAACCAAAATAAAAGTGATTAAAAATTATTCAAGAGAAGAAGCGATTGAAATGTTGATTAAATCATTAAAATTAAATGAAAAAATTAATTCAATCAACTCATATATAAACCAATTAAGAGGACAATATGTACATAGATAATATATATAACGGCGATTGTAGAGAATTAATAAAAAACATAGAAAATAATACTATCGACCTGATTTTAAGTGATATACCTTATGGTATTTCTACAGAGGAATGGGATGTTTTGCATAGTAATACAAATTCAGCACTTCTGGGTGCGAGCCCTGCACAGTTACAAGCCGGTAATATTTTTAAAAAACGGGGAAAACCCCTAAACGGATGGTCTGAATCAGATAAGTTAATTCCTAAACAATACTATGACTGGGTTTCTTCCTGGGTTGGGAATTGGCTTAATGTAATAAAACCCGGCGGTAGTGTTTTTGTATTTGCCGGCAGAAGGCTGGCACACAGGTGTATCTGTGCTTTTGAAGATGCAGGATTTATTTATAAAGATATGCTGGGCTGGAATAAGCAAAAAGCTGCACATAGAGCGCAGCATATTAGCTGTGTTTTTGACAGGAGACAGGATTTTACTTCTTCTCAAGAATGGGCGGGTTGGAAAGTAGGAAATTTAAGACCTGTTTTTGAACCGATTTTATGGTTTATGAAACCGTATAAAATAGGCGGAACTCTGGCTGATAATGTTTTGGAATACAGCTTAGGGGCATATAATGAGGGAATTTTACAAAAATACGGACAGCAAACAAACAATATAATTACTATTGAGTCAGAAAAAGGCGATAAAGGACTTCATCCGACGCAAAAACCGTTAAATTTGATGAAGTTGTTAATAGAATTGACTACCAGAGAGGGGCAAACCATCCTTGATCCGTTTGCAGGCAGTTCAACGACTCTGGTTGCTGCATTGGAATTGAACCGTCATTTTATCGGTTTTGAACAAAATAAAAAGTATTTTGATGTTTCTTTAAAAAGGCTTGAAGAAGCTAAAAATAATTTTGAAACTTCTGCGCATATTACAAGTATAGGTGGTTAATATTTACCTCAAATTTTCACTGTGGTATAATAGTTCCCGTGAGTATGATTAAGTATTTAATACCGTTAATATCTATATTTAATGTTCTTCCGTCATTTGCGGAACCGCTTAAGGATACATTAAGACAGTCGCATGAACCCGGATATTTGTCTGTTTTCCTGTCACTTATTTTTGTTATTTGTTTAATCTATGTTACAGGAATTGTTTATAACAAACTCAATCATTTTGGTCTGAAAACTCTTAAAGCGCAAAATATAGATTTTGCAAAAGATAAAATAACAATACTTTCAACAACTCCTTTAGGCTCAAATAAGACATTGCATGTAATAGAGCTTGACGGGCGAAAAATGATTATTGGAGCGTCCGCCAATTCTATTCATTTAATAAAAGATTTGTCTGAAAACGAACAACCGGAAGTTCAAACTGATAATAGGACAATAACTGAGAGTGATGTTGAAAAGTTCGGAGTTCGGGAAGAAGATGAAAATTTTGGTCTTTATAAAAAATATTTAAGGTAAAAATTCATGAAGAGTGTAAAAATAGGAAACAGATTGGTTGGAGACGGTCAGCCGTGCTTCATTATTGCTGAAATAGGTATAAATCATAACGGCAGCCTTAAAATGGCAAAATCTCTTATTGATATGGCAATAGATTGCGGGTGTGATGCCGTTAAATTCCAGAAAAGAACAATAGATGTAGTTTATACAAAAGAGGAACTGGCAAAAGAGCGTAAAAGCGTATTCGGAAATACAAACGGAGACTTAAAACGCGGATTGGAATTCGGAGAAACGGAATATACCGAAATTGACAATTATTGTAAAGAAAAAGGCATTATGTGGTTTGCTTCCTGCTGGGATGAAGGTTCTGTTGACTTTATTGAAAGATATAATCCGCCCTGTTATAAAATAGCTTCTGCTTCTTTAACCGATGATAATTTGTTAGAGTATACAAAATCTAAAGGAAAACCTATTCTTTTATCAACCGGGATGAGTACAATGGAACAAATAGAACATGCTGTAAATATTCTGGGTGATGAAAATATTATAATTTATCACTGTACATCAACATATCCCAGTAACAATGATGAACAGAATCTTAAGGTTATACCTGCATTGAAAAACAAATTTAATTGTCCGGTAGGTTTTTCAGGTCATGAGCGCGGACTTGCTCCGTCACTTATTGCTGTTGTACTCGGCGCTTGTTCTCTAGAACGCCACATTACACTTGACAGAACCAACTGGGGCTCTGATCAGGCTGCCAGTCTTGAAAAAAACGGACTTGCACACCTTGTTCGCGATATAAGAAATGTACCTCTGTTTTTAGGTGACGGAGAAAAATGTATTTATGACAGAGAAAAACCGATTATAGAAAAATTAAGAAGGGTGAAATGATAAAACTTCCAGATACAATTAAATGGGTAATAACCGATTTTGACGGAATAATGACTGATAACTGTGCGTATATTGACGCCGACGGACGTATTTCAAGGCGGGTCAATTTCAAAGATGTAATGGGAATGTCTATACTCAAAAAAAACGGATATCATATTGCTGTTATATCCGGTGAAACAAATTCGGCTATAGAATTACTTTCCAAAAAATTTGATATTCAGGAAATACATCAGGGAATAAGGAAAAAAATTGATGTTTTAAAATCAATTATTGATAAATATTCACTAACACAGGATGAGTATGTATATATTGGTGATGATATCAATGATGTAGACTCTCTGAATTACGCTAAATATAAAATAACTGTTCCGGGTGCTGTTGAAAAGGTTAAAGCTGTTGAAGGAATACAAGTAACAAATGCAAAAAGCGGAGAAGGTGCTTTTCGGGAAGTGGCAGATGCGCTTGTTAAGTAATTCTTTAACCGGAAACTATTTCAATAATTTTTTCAGGTTTATCAATAATATAGTCAGCACCAGCTTCAATAAGACTCTCTTTGGAACGATATCCCCAGGTTACTCCGATAGATTTTAGACCTGAATTTTTAGCGGTCATAATATCAACAGAGGAATCTCCTGCAAAAAATGCGTTTGACCTGTCAGTTTTTAAATACTTAAGAATATCATTAACCCCGTACGGTGCCGGCTTTATATCAATACCTTCCCTTGCTCCTACCGCTATTTCTATTTGCGGAAAATAAATCCTGCACAAATCTTTAACAGCCGCATCATATTTATTAGAATTTACAGCAAGTCTTACGCCTTTTGATTTAAGAGTATTAAGCATTTCAGGAATCCCGGCATACGGACGTGTTTTCTCATTAACATTACCGCTGTAATTATTGTAAAAAGCCTGCAAACAGTCCGCAAAATCAGGATTATTACGCCCGTCAGGAATTGCACGTTCCATTAATATTATTACACCGTTTCCAACAAAGTTTCTGACTTCTTCAAGCGTACGCTCTTTAAAATTAAATGCTTTTAGCGCTCTGTTAACCGCCGTTTGCAAATCCTCAAGCGTATAAAGAAGTGTTCCGTCAAGATCAAATATAATACTCTTTTCCATATAATGATTATAACATAGTTGAGTTTATTTTTTGTTTTTTATATTATGTTAAATTATAAAACTAAACATTAGGGGTAGATACGGGAAATGACTATCATTAATGAAAACTTTACAATTCATACAGAGGGGCACACAGATATTATTGATATTACAAAGAATGTTCAAAACGCTGTTTATAGACATTCATTGAAAGATGCACTTGTAACTGTTCACATTGCAGGCTCTACGGCAGCTATAACTACAATAGAATATGAAGACGGATTGGTTAAAGACCTGTATGAAGTTCTTGAAAAGATAGCCCCGGCAGGAGAAACATATCACCACGATGATCTCTGGCATGACGGGAACGGTTATGCGCACATAAGAGCGGCCTTAATCGGAAATTCCGTATTTGTACCATTGATTAACGGTGCATTAAACCTCGGAACCTGGCAGCAAATTGTACTTATTGATTTTGATAATAAACCTAGATTAAGAAATATTTGTCTTCAGATAGTTTATTAATCTTATATGCGGCGGCTTAATAAAGTATACGCCTGTTTTACGGCATTATCCGCTCTTCTGTCTATTTCAGTAAGTCCATTAACATTGTCCTGTACTTGTACAATCTGGTTTGATTGAACGGGAATATATGTTCTGAATTCATCGCTGTCTTTTGGTATTCCACACTCTTGTGAAGGAATATATCTTGAATTATCCTGTACTATATTCCCCTGTGACTTAACAAATACTTTAGGTTCACGCGGAGGAATGACACTTGTTGCCGGTTTGTTATTTGCAGCTTCTATATTTGCATTAAAATTATCTATTGCGCTGATAACTTCCTGGGATGTACCTTGTTGTTGCGGAGGTAATGCTGCTTGTTGTTCTTCTGCTGCTTTTGCTTTCTTTTCTGCTTCTTCATATCGGTCATAATGTTTGCCAAATATCCATTCAAGCGGTTTTGTAATGAGCGGTGTTAAAACGTATCCCATTATACCGAAGAATAATGCGAGCTTGCCTGCAGCACCTGCACCGTGGCGGAAGAAATTACCGATTTTCTTCCCTCTAAAGGTATTGCCGAGAGATTTAATACCTTTGAGTTTAGGATTTTTCCATGACGGTTTCATTTCTAAGTCTTGAGTTATAAGAGTACCAAGCCCTTTTAATCCTTTTTCAAACCAGTTGAGTTTTGTTGTCGGAGTTTTTATTGCTTTAACTTTTTCCCACGCTTTATTAAACTCTGCTTTTGTCGCAAATTCACCTGCTTTGTTGGATGCTTTAAATTTTTCAAGAGCCTGACGGTACTGTTCTGTTTGATTAGCAGTCATACCAAGGTATCTAAGTCCGCCGACTTTATGCATCAATCTCATACTTGCAGGGAATGTTGCAACCCAGGATAGAGCTTCCGCAAGACCGTAAGCTACTGTTCCTGCTTTCTGGTCTTCAGGCGCTTCTTTTGCATTTTTATACATATCAACCAGCGCGGGTGCCACAAATATAAGCAAACCCAGTTTCCCGCCACCGAATGTTACACCACGCATAAGACCTTGTACTGTTTTTGAAACACCTCTTCCGAGAGCTGTTTTAGGCGGTACTGCGTTTCCTGCCGCATCCGTTGCATCTTTGGCTATACTTAAAAGTTTATTCCCTATTTGAGACATGTTTGCCTGACGTCTGAATACGGGACCGATTACGGAATAATTGCCGTGATAAACTTTCATATCTTTACCGGCTTTAAGTGCAAGTTCTCTTATTTCTTTTACATATTTAGCCGGATTTGCCTTATATTTAGCATAAGTAGCGGCATCACACCCTAATTCTTTCAATAATATGTCTTTAATTATCTCGGGATTGGCTGCTCTCTGCGACAGGACAGCTTTTATTGCCTGTTCATTATTGTATTTCAACGGGTTAATCCGTCTTAATTGCAGACAATTTATCTTATCCATTTCAGACGCGCTGTTTCCTAGTATACTTTTAATAAACGCCTTTTCTTCTTTGCTTGGAATTAAGTGTCTTAATGCCGGTTTTTTGCCGCCACCCTTTAAATATCTTTCAAATAATGTATTAAACTCATTTGCTAACTCTTGTTCCTGAGTAAACATAGCTGAACGTGCAAATTCCCATTCAGGTTTTGTGGAGTTCTCAATTAAGTTTCTTATTACTGTTGAATTGTTTTTTAAACGGTTTAATATATTTTGTTTTGATCTGCTTACAGTATTCTCAACTTTTTCAACATAAGAATTATTTAGTAATTTTGAATTGGAAACCCTGTCTCCGAATCGTGCAAGTTTAGCGGGGAGAGATTTATTATATTCTCCCGTACAGTATTTATTGTATAAATCAACACCTTTACCTAGAACAAACCATAACGGCAACGTATATTGAAGACTGCCAAACATCCCCTCGTCACCCATAGGCATAGTTTGTTGCGAAAATTCAGTTATATCAGATTGCGGTGCTTGCAGTTGGTTGTTTTGTCCTACATTCTTAAGTAATGGTACCGGCGCAACTGCGGCAGCCCCAAAACCGGTATTATTATTTACAGTTCCGATATTCGGATACTCATATTTGTTTAAATAAGAACCAAAACCTTGTACCATAAAATAAACCTACTTTTACCTACATATATAAAAAGGTTTTTGCAGTATGAAAATTGACTTTTATTTTGACGGTTTTTAATATTTGTTACAAAAATTAACATGTTGTTTATTTAAAGTTTTCCTGAATGATTTATACTGACTGTTAGATTAGTAGGTTTTAATAACCTTTGATTATCGAGACATTTTTGTTGCGGTAAATTTTAATTTACCGCAACCTACGGACCAGAGCCAGTAGAGAGCGGGATTTGAAAAATCAGCGCTTGGCGAATTGCCCGTGAGAAAACAATAAAAAATAGCAAGGGAG
>CASELB010000021.1 GCA_949288685.1 uncultured bacterium | reverse complement strand
GCAATAACCATATATTTCCCGGGATAAACAAAACCGGACGCAACAGCATTCCCGCGGATTGAAATAACATACTCATTTGCTTCTAATGCTGATGAGTCCATAATCCTTATATTAGGGAGAATATAACCAAGTTCATCCGTAACGCGTTGACGTAATGCGGCAATCTTAGCAAGCAATTGACCTTCCTGATCAGGGTCCGCAATAACAAGCAATCCTGCGCCGACCTGTAAACTCAATACGTCGACACCCAAACGTTCGTACATCTTGTTCGGGTTTACCAAATCCTGCATGTTTTGCCGTACGCTTTCCAACTGCCCCATCTGAGCCTGTACATCCGCATTAATCAATACTGAGAAACCGGCAAATGCAAGTATAACCGTAAATAACAGAAACGGTGCCCACGGCAGACCGGTTATCGGACAGGTAATCGTAATTAAGCCAAGAAATACCGATGCAAAAAACAGAGAATATGGCTTACTCATAATCTGGGAAGTTAATTCAGCACCCAGAGATGCACTTCCCGCAGATGCACGGGTCATAACGATACCGGCAGCTATTGACATTAAAAGAGACGGAAGTTGAGATGCAAGACCGTCACCGATTGTTAATACCGTGTATTTAGAAAGCGCGTCCGCAATCGGCATATTGTTCATAAGACAACCTACACACAACCCGCCGACAATATTTATAAGTACAATAATAATACCCGCTATTGTATCACCTTTTACGAACTTCATAGAACCGTCCATAGACCCGAAGAGTGAAGATTCTCTCTGCAAATCTTCACGTTTTTTAACAGCCTCTTCCGGTGTAATCAAGCCGGCATTAAAGTCCGCGTCGATAGTCATTTGTTTACCGGGCATAGCGTCCAACGCAAACCTTGCGGCAACTTCGGCGATACGTTCGGCACCTTTTGTAATAACCATAAACTGTACAATCGTAATAATAAGGAAGATTACACCCCCTACAATCATATTACCGCCGGTTACGAATGTTCCGAAAGCGTGGATTACCTCACCTGCCTCACCTTTAGACAAAATAAGCCTTGTAGATGCAATGGAAAGAACAAGTCTGAACATTGTACCAATAAGAATAATTGAAGGAAACGCAGCAAGTTCCAGCGGTTTTTGAACGTATAACGATATCATCAAAAGAACAATACCGAGTGTTATATTAAGCGAGATTGAAAAATTGATAACCCAATTAGGCATCTCAATAATCAAGATGAGGATGAGGGCTAAAACAAAGCCCGCTAAAAATATTTCGCTTATTGGTTTAGAACCGCCTTCCGCTGCCATCCTATATTCCTCTTAATGCCTTCTTTACAATCTCTATCTGCGAATCAATGCTGGCATCGACTATACCGTTGCTCGTTTCAAATATACATCCGCCTTCCTGAATATTCTCATCACCGGCTACATTGACTTTTGCCTCTACACCAAGTTCATACAACGCGTTTGGCATATTATCTTTTACAAATTGAACCTCCACGGGATTTACTTTTATAAGAATTTTAGGCTCAGTTTTAGAAATTGATTTAAGAATATCCAAAATTATATTCATAACAACCTGCGGATCAAGTGTTACTTCTTTTTTAATAATTTTTTTTGCAATATCAACACTTATTTCAAGAATATCCGGCGCAATATATTCAAATACCTCTTTCTTCGCCGTCAGAAATGCTTTCAGTTTATTTCTAAAATCTTCTATATCAGCTTCCGCCTTATCAATACCGGCTTTATACCCTTCGTCAAACGCTGCTCTTTTAATAGCATCCGCCTCATCTTTTGCACGCGAAACAAGTTTTCTGTCGTCTATTCTGCGGTAGCCTCTCCTTCGTGTACCGCTCCTGCGTTCTATCCGCTGGGTAAAATCAAGGTTATCAATATCAAAAATCTTTTCCGACAAGTCATCTTCCTGATGCAACTCTTCAGCAGACACAGGCTCTTCAACAGGCGCATTTAGCCCTGTATCCTCTGTTTTATTTATAACCTCCTCAGCCTTTTTCTCCTGAATTTCGCTCTGCTTAATTCTTTGAGAATTTTTCTTTATTAACATACTTAGTATTATATACTATCCTGAACATATTGTGCAATAACACCGGCAACTTTAAGCGGAATACGATAATAATCATCGTCATAGGCAGATGAAATAAAACGCTTTACAAACGGACGCTCATACTTTATAAGCTGTTCCACCTTATCTCTGCTTGTATTATCAAAAATTCTCTGCATATGTTTTACAATATTTTCTTCTGTCAACTTCGGTTTCTTGGGCAAATATTCTTTTATTTCATTCAGGCATTGACAGGTTAATTCCGGATCAATTTGAGACTCTAAATCCGGTGTCTGCATATATTTTGTAATTGTCTGTGAATCTTCCGTTGAGAACTTATTTAAAATAGTAACAACTTTATCCTGCGAAAGCAGCCTTAACAAAAGAGCAACCGACAAAAGTTTTGCCGCTTTGCCTGCAGCATGCACCGGCGG
>CASELB010000020.1 GCA_949288685.1 uncultured bacterium | reverse complement strand
TCCTCTGTTCCTACGAGTTTTCTTTCGCTCATGTTGAGTCTCCTTCTAAAAATTAAAACCGTACATGGATAACGTACAACAAAAAAATCAGGATTACAACATGTTTGAATAATTAGAAATTAAAAATTATAGCCTGTTGGGGCATTGTATATAACGAATAAATGTTCTTTAATATAATTAAATCTTTTTCATACTTCCAACTATTCTTAATTCCAAGAGTCGAAAGGCTCTTTTTTTTGTGAAAAGGATTTTTTAAGCCGCATTATTATATTCTTGTTGAGGTTGTGCGATTTTTGCATTCAGCCCTTCAAGCGCGTATTGAGCCGCCATTCTTACACTTTCATTAGGGTCGGTTTTAATTAATGCTTCATATATCGGTGTAAGTTCTCTTGCATATTCGGCTCTCTGGATAACGATTAATGCGTCGATAGCATTTAATTTAATAGTTGGATTATTGCTCTTTAGAGAATTTACAATTGCTGAAAGCCCGGGAACGTCTGTTATTGCAAGTACTGTTCCTGTTTCTTGTTCGGTTCTTGCAAGAAATGCTTTAGCAAGTATTGCCAGAGTCGTGATACCGTACTCTTTGTTTCTTTCTGCCAGTTCAAGCGGTGTTAGAGTATTTGCATAATTTTTGTCTTCTTCTGTAATATTATTAGGCAGAACTATTTTGTCATCTGCAACTCCTGATTGTTTTTGCTTTTCGTAGGCAATCATGTTTTCAATTATTTTGGTCCTGATTTGGTTCTGAGCCTCTGTAGGAGCAGCCAGATTAGATGAATCTTTGTTTACTATATCAATTACACTGTGAAAAATTGGTTCTACAAGATACGGTTTAATTTTATCAGGATTATTTGTTAGTCCTGCATCTACAATTTCTTTCATCTGTAGTGCCTGAACATCATAGTTTGGAGAATCCAGATTTTCTGTAATCTTTATATAGTCAATAACAGGAGATGTATCGCCCGGCGGCACAATTTCGACTTTCGAAATATGTTTTTGTTTTGTTTCATCCGGATCTTCTATTTTCTTTACATCAACGTCTTCATGTATATCGGTTTTCTGTAACGCATTTGTTGTATTTTGCTGCGCCTCCGGTGTAACAATTTCTTCTTTTACGGT
Organism: uncultured bacterium; assembly: GCA_949288685.1. GTDB lineage: Bacteria > Cyanobacteriota > Vampirovibrionia > Gastranaerophilales > Gastranaerophilaceae > CALUTH01. The sequence continues at coordinate 2,518 of CASELB010000020.1, read as the reverse complement.
ATTTTCCGGAGCTGCTATATTTGCTGCCTTAGCAGGAGTTTGTTCTATATAAACAGGTGAAGGTACGGGAACTGTTACCTTCTCTTTTAAAACGGATTCAGGAAGTTCTGCTGCAGGTTTCGGGGCAGGAAGCGGAAGATTTTTAACGGTGGTTTTATTGGTATTAATCATCTGCGGGTAGTATTCAGCCGGAATTTGTGCCTCCTGATATTTATAAATTCTAACAGGCGGTTGTGTAACTCCATTCCCCTGCGGAACATTGACTACAGGGTTGTGAATATCAATTTTAACACCGTTATAATTTTGATTTGCTACATAAGTTGTTTTGCCAATCGTATCTATTCCTGCCATGTTTTAACCTTTCATTCTCATATTATTATAAAGTGAATTAAGTTTTAAAAATTGCCATTTGTTTAAAAAATAATTACATTTATTTAATTTCTTCAACTTTGGGTGCCGGAGTTTCTTTGTTATAAATACTGGTTTCCGGAATATCATAAATAGGTGCTGTTATAGCCGGAGGCAGATTTACGGCTGGGTTTTTAATATCAATTTTAACCCCGTTATAGTTGTTGGTCGGGCATTGTTGATTACAGCACGGACAGCATACGTTTGTTGGAATTGGAGAGATTTGAGTCATATAAATTTCCTTTCTTAACACTAACAAGTATTTAAAGGTTTGTGAAAATAAAAAATTGTCTATTTTTTCGTGATTTGTAACAAATATTTACAAACGTATAATTATACAATGTTAATTACATCAAGCCCGTTGTATTCAAAAATGCGTTTTGTTTTACCGTTTTTATATTCTCTGGCTAAAAGTGCACCTGCAATAGCTTCAAGCTGGGCAGCCGGAATCATGTTGCCGGGCATGTCTTTAAATCCGTAATTGAGTTTTAAGGCTGATTGGAAAAATTTGCAATCTGCCGGACTTCTTTCTTTATAATTAGAGTACAAGTTTAGTTTCTGACGTGTAAGGTAGATTTCAAAACGTTTTATATCAATACCTTTTTCAAAGAGTTTATACAGGTAATCACTGCCACGTGGTGAAAAACGCTGCATCCAGTTGTCTTTGTTTAGAAATAATTGATTTTCGTGGATGAGTTGGTAGGGTTTAGAGAGCACTCTCCATTTTCCGTTAAGCATTGCGTTATCCCAGGGGAGAGAGACGAGTATACTTGAGTCTTTTATTGACGGGAAATTATCAAAAAAATACATAACGTCGTTGACAGAAAATAATTTGTCAACGTAAGAAAGTTCTCCGTTTTCTTGAAGTACTGCAACTCCAGATTCTATAGCCGAGGAGGCGCCTAAAGATAAGCCTATATAGTATTTACTCATAAACTAATTATATACCAAAATCTTCATCGGATGGCAAAGGTACGTCAAGCATAATAACCGGAATGTCCTCATCTGTTTTTAAATCTTTGTTAAGCCCATGATAAATAGCCCGATTTCTTTCTGCGGCAGGTTTGGGCGGAAGTTTTGTATATTTTAAATCAGGTTTATTTTCTTTTTCAGAATTGTTTTTGTTAAGGTTAAAGTTAAAATCTTCCATTTTGGCAGCAAAACGTACATCGCGAACTATTTTTTCACGTTCTTCCTGAAGGCGTTTTTGTTCTTCCATAGGAATTTTCTTTAAGTCTATTCCCGGTTTTTCCGCATCTTTGTATTTATTTTTAAGAATCATAATTTCAATTCTTCTGTTTTTTTCAGCGTTTTCATTAAGGTTATCTTCAGTTGCGGGTCTGGTGTCAGCATAACCTATTGCCGTAAATAATTGAGGGAAGAATTTAAATCTTCCGATTAAGTATCTGACTACAGAGCATGCCCGTGCTGCGGATAGTTCCCAGTTAGAAGGATACTGTTTTGTTGCAATTGGCGCACTGTCTGTATGTCCTTCTACCCGCATATTATGCAGTATAAATTTTTCACAAACGAGAACTCCGACTTTATCCAGCATAAGTTTTGCCGACGGACTTAGTTCTGCAGAGCCGGACGGAAACAAATACCGGTCATCAAAGGTTAATAATAAACCGCGTTCTGTAATCTTTGCCGAAACTCCGTCAAGTTCTTTGTTTTTGACTAATTCATTAATTACTTTTTCTATTTCCTGAAAAGAATTGTCCTCATATTTAGCATTCATGTACTCAAACATTAAACTCGGGATGAAAGAGTTTGCCATTGTTGATTCATCAAAGAATTTATCGCTGCTCTCCAGTATGCTTTCCTGTCCGGTAAGAAGAGCATTTGCTTCAAACGCTTTCCTTATAGATTCTTCAAATTTTGTAAAATCGGCAATATCAACCTGCGAAAGTGCGTACAGTACAACAAAGGTTGCAAATAGCAAAGTAATAAAGTCGCCGTATGAAACAAGCCAGCGTTCAAGGTTTTCATGTGGTTCTTCTTTTTTCTTTTTTGCCATCTTTAACCTTTCTTAGGTGCAGAAGATTTATTATCAAGAATAAATGACTGCAATTTACGTTCAATTAATGCGGGAGATTCTCCTGCTTGTATT
>CASELB010000019.1 GCA_949288685.1 uncultured bacterium | reverse complement strand
AGCAGAAACATTTACAATACCGTTTGCGTCGATATCAAATGTAACTTCAATTTGCGGAACACCTCTCATCGCAGGGGCAATCCCCTCAAGCCTGAACATACCGAGAGATTTGTTATCATTTGCCATAGGTCTTTCACCTTGAAGGACATTAATATCAACCGCTGTCTGGTTATTTTCAGCAGTAGAGAACACCTGAGACTTAGAAACAGGTATTGTAGTGTTTCTTGGAACTAACGGAGTCATAACACCGCCCAATGTTTCAATACCAAGCGTAAGAGGTGTTACATCAAGAAGAACGATATCCTTAACTTCTCCTGCAAGTACACCGGCCTGAATAGCAGCACCAACGGCAACTACTTCATCAGGGTTTACTGATTGGTTAGGTTCCTTACCTGTATATTCTTTAATCAACTGTTGAACAGCCGGAATACGTGTAGAACCGCCGACCAATACGACTTCATCAATATCATTTTTTGATAAACCGGCATCAGACAACGCTTGCTCTACAGGTTTTTTACATCTGTCAAGCAGGTCTCTTGAAAGTTCTTCAAATTTTGCTCTTGTTAAAGTCATTTCAAGGTGTTTAGGACCATTTGCATCGGCGGTAATGTACATTAAGCTAATCGGAGTTTCGACAATTGAAGAAAGTTCGCACTTAGCTTTTTCAGCCGCTTCTTTAATACGTTGCATTGCTTGTTTATCCGAAGTAAGGTCAATTCCCGTATCTTTCTTAAATTCAGAAGTAATCCAATCCATGATTTTTTGGTCAAAGTCATCACCACCTAAATGAGTATCACCTGATGTAGAAAGAACTTCGTGAACACCGTCTCCGATTTCAAGAATAGATACATCAAAAGTACCACCGCCAAGGTCGAATACCAAAACTTTTTCCGGCTTATCTTTTTCCAACCCGTAAGCAAGAGCAGCGGCTGTAGGTTCGTTTACAATACGTAAAACATCTAAACCTGCAATTTTTCCTGCATCTTTAGTAGCCTGACGTTGAGCGTCATTAAAATATGCCGGAACAGTAATAACTGCTGATGTAACTTTTTCACCGAGATACGCGCTTGCATCATCAGCAAGTTTTCTTAAAATCATCGCAGAAATTTCTTGCGGAGTGTAATCTTTTCCGTCAATATTCTTTTTATAATCCTCACCCATGTGACGTTTTATTGATGCAATTGTCTTATCAGGGTTAACGATTGCCTGACGTTTAGCAAGCTGACCGACAAGCCTTTCACCATTTTTTGTAAAACCAACTATTGAAGGGGTTGTTCTTGTTCCTTCAGCATTTGCTATAACTGTAGGATGTCCGCCTTCCATAACCGCAACTACGGAGTTTGTTGTTCCCAAGTCAATACCAATTGTTTTTGCCATTTTTAATATCTCCTTTTCTATGAAATTTAAGTTATAAACTTTCTACAATATTATTAAATCACTTTTTTAGAAGAAATCTTAAAAAATAAACAAAAAATTAATAATTTGATAAAAATATAGCCATAAGTACCGGCAGCGGCTCCGGAATAACCGGAGCCGCCACCGAAATAACACAAGATACTATAGCACGTAGAAAAACTATAATGCTAACAATGATTTTACAGATGCCGCATTTTCTCTGACAGTTTCGCTTGAGTGCATATTAATAGTATCTTCTAATATATGCAGCACTTCTGTTTTATCCTTTAGAGCAAGTATTTCGTTAATTGTGCTCATTGCTACTACAGGGCTTAAATCATTGATGCCTTTACCTTCGTTAATAATAACAACTTTTAAAGAATCATGAACATTTTTCTTTACCAATGCTCTTGAAGTTTTTTCTCTGATGTCATTATCTGATGAATTTGTACCCAATGTTTCTAAAACTCTTATGGAATCATTATCCTGATGCATAGTTAATGCGTCAATTATTTGTGAAATCTTTTTATTCATTATGCAGCAGCCTCCATTGTTTTAAGTTCATTTAACCACGCCGTCTCAAGTTCCGAAACAGACATTTTTTCTGAAATTTTATTCATTTCAGCATTTTTTCTGATTGTTGAAATTTTTTCAACAACAGAATTACCTAAATCTGATAATGTTGTAGTTTTAGCATAATTCCATGCAGAAGAAACATTTTCTTTTACTTTGTTACAGAATGCCGCTACCGGTTCTACAATTTTAGAAAACTTTGAAAAGCTCCCTGCGATTGCACTCATAATCATTTTTGCTTTGTTTTGCGATTTGAGCTGAGTTCCTTCAAAAATATCAGCAGGGAGAATTGATCCGGCAAACGGGTTTGTATGTATACTTTCCCTAGCTTTTACTTTGAAAGGAATCTCGATTTTTGTGTTCAAAATCGCACTGATTTTGTCAATTGTTGCCATAGTATGTATCCTTTCTTAAAATCTAGTACTCTAAAAGAATACCAATATTAGTCGGAAATGAAATCCTAGTTTTAGAGTATTATTTAAAATTTGACACTATACTATAGTTGTAGATTTTTATTCAAACTTGGTTGAAATTATAAATTTATAGTGGAATATAGAATAAGGAGGAAAAATAACAAATGGAAAATTATACATCAACGAAAATTGTATGTACTATAGGTCCTGCCTGTAATACTAAAGAAAAAATAAAAGCACTTGTAGACAACGGTGCTGATATGTTCAGATTAAACGCTTCTCACGGCGATTTTGCCCAACACGAAAGTGTCGTTAAAAGTATACGCGCGGTAGAAGCGGAAACTAAAACCCTAATTCCTATAATGATAGACCTGCAAGGTCCAAAAATAAGAGTCGGAGAACTCCCTGAGCCTATTACCGTTTCCGTAGGCGATATTTTACAGTTTCAACACAAAAGCAGCTATGACGGAACCATTATTCCGGTAGACTATAAAGGGATTGCTGAAGATGTTAAACCGGGTGATAAAATTCTTATTGATGACGGAAAAATACAACTTGTGGCAACAGAAATCAATAATGAAATCGTATCTGCCAAAGTACTTACAAACGGTATTATCAATAAAAGAAAAGGTATTAACATTCCGGGCGCAACGGGAAGTCTGGATGTTATGACAGAAAAAGATGTCGAATATGTAAAAAAAGCAGTTGAATGGGATGTTGATTACATTGCACTGTCATTTGTAAGATGCGCTGAGGATGTAAAATTTTTAAGAGAACTGCTTAAGAACAGTGACATCAAAATTATTTCAAAAATTGAAAAGCCGCAGGCTATAAGAAATATTGATGAAATAATTGCCGTATCCGACGGTATAATGGTAGCTCGCGGAGATCTCGGTATTGAAACACCTACTCAAGAGGTACCTATTGTTCAAAAAACTATAGTAGAAAAAGCAAATGTTGCGCGTAAATGTGTTATTGTTGCAACACAAATGCTTGAGAGTATGATAACAAATCCGATACCAACAAGAGCGGAAGTTTCTGACGTTGCTAATGCAATATTTGACGGAGCAGACGCTGTTATGCTTTCCGGCGAAACCGCAGTAGGCGCTTATCCAGAGAAAGCCGTAAATATGATGGACGGTATTGCAAAAAGCGTTCAATACAGCGAAAGAATCAAGCATAATAAGTTGCCGGAAAAAATGTTTCAATCTGAAAACACGGCATCAATGGCAATAGGAGCCGCTCTTACAGATATGGTACAAAATATACCTGATGTTAAAGCAGTTGTAACAATTTCTCAATCCGGTTACACCCCTAAATTAATATCTGAAAGTAATCCGTCCGTACCGGTTTTCGCATGCTGTACAAACCAGAAGTTATGCAGGCAGCTCCGCCTATACCGTTGCGTTTACCCGCTTAAAATTACCGGAGCAATAGGGAAAATTGACCAGATTATGTTAACACTGCTTTCAAGATTTCTGGTAAAAAATACATTCCTTAAAAAAGGCGATATGATAATAGTCACCGGTTCCGTTCCGCATATTCTGGAAGAAGGAACCAACTTTATTAAAATACACACTATATAATTATTTAATTTAAGAAGTATCTGTTATAATGCAGATACTTCTTTAGTATACAAATGAAAGGATACATATTGCATGCTAAAAAGTATAAAAACACTCGGAAATGAATTTAAAACATTCGCAATACGCGGAAACGTAATTGACATGGCTGTAGGTATTGTTATCGGTGCCGCTTTTACCAATGTCGTAAACTCTTTTGTTTCCGATGTTTTAATGCCGCCGCTCGGTTGGATTATGGGTAAAGTAGATTTTTCAAACCTTTATTTAACCATGCCGGTAAACGGGAAAATAATATCTTACCCATCACTGGAAGCCGCAAAAAGTGCCGGAGCCGTTACAATAAATTACGGGTTATTTATTAACGTTTGTATCAGTTTTACAATTACAGCATTTGCAGTTTTCCTTTTAATAAAAAGTATTAATAAGCTCCGCACATCAATCATAAAGCAAGATGCAACCGAAGAAGCAGAAAAAAACAAAGAATGTCCGCACTGCTACTCTAAAATTGATACAAGAGCAAAAAGGTGCCCTTTTTGTACTTCTGAATTATAATAAGATACAAAGGAGAATAGTTGTGTCAAAAAAATTGTCTATTATTTTAATTTTATTAAGTTTTTTAGGTCAATCCGCTTTTGCCGATGTTTATATTAATGATCTAAGAAGTTTATTTTTACATAACAAAGCAATAATTATGGCAGTAAACCTGAGAACTTTTAACGCAAAAGATACCAATAAAAACGGAATTATTGACGAAGACGAAGAAAAAGGGAACTTTATTAACGCAATAGAACGGCTTGACGAATTAAAAGAAGAGGGGATAAATACATTACATGTACTCCCGATTACGCCGACAGGCAGATTTAAAGCCCTCGGCACAGCAGGTTCCGTCTATTCACCTTCATCCCTTACTGAAATAAATCCGTATTTAGCTGATACAAAATCCGGACTCAATATTAAAAATCAGGCACGCAAGTTTGTTGATGAATGTCACAAAAGAGGAATACGTGTTATAGCGGATTTACCGAGCTGCGGTGCTTACGATATGTATCTTGAACAATCAGATTTATTTAAAAAAGGTAAAAACCAGATGCCGATAGTTCCTACAGATTGGACTGATGTGCGCCTGTTTGATACCGGAACCGATGATAATCTTAATCAATCATTGTACGATTTACATATTAAATTTGTAGACATGGTTATGGACATAGGATTTGACGGCATCCGCGCAGATGTCGCAACTATTAAACCATTCACTTTCTGGAAAAATTTAATAACTTATGCAAGAAGCAAAGACCCCAATTTCTTGTTTCTTGCAGAAGCATCAGACTCCTGGAGAGAACCGCCTTCCGAGTACGCTGTATTCACTCCGTATGATAAATTATTAGAAGCAGGCTTTGACGGATATTACGGCAGCTTCTTTAACATAAAAGACTGGAGTAAAGGCGAACAACTTATTAACCATATAAACTTTAATAAAAAGTTATTTGCAAAATATGACACACCTAAATCAGTTATAGGCAGTTTTACAACTCATGATGAATTAAGTCCTATTTTAATTAACGGACAACGTCTCTCTGAAATGATTATATGGTTGAATACAACCCTTCCTGTAAACTCTTACTATGTTGACGGTTTTCAAACAGGTGCACAGTATGTCTATTTCTGGGGTAATAAAAAAGCAGATAAAACCTACACTGACGATGATTACTACTTTGTTCACAGAGGAAAATTCGATTTATTCAACTTCTCCGCAAAGCCTGAAGGACAAAATAAAGATATAAATAATAATTTTATTATCGCAAACAAGTACAAAAAAACATTCTCACAAATATTTTCCAAAGGTTCATTTGTACCGCTTGCAGTTTCTAACGACTCTGTTTTTGCGTACGCACGCTCATACGGAGATAAAACTATCATAACTATCGGAAACCTTGACTTTAAAAACGCAAAACAAAAAGTTAAAGTAACAATACCGAAAATGAACAACAAACACAAACTACTCGTTATAAAAGGTTCATCAGGGCACTGCACGCTTACACAAAAAAAAGACAAACTCACGCTTGAAATTCCGGCGGGAGATATACAAGTTTATTTAATTAACGATTTATCACTACAATAAAGAGGAAAAAGCGATGGAAAACAACAACAGAATTATGTCAGGAATGCGTCCGACCGGAAGACTGCACATTGGGCACTATCTGGGTGTTATTGATAACTGGGTAAAACTACAGCATCAATATGAAAGTTATTTTTTCGTCGCAGACTGGCATGCCTTAACCACTAAATATAATAAAACCGACAACCTCAGACAAGATAGTATTGATGTTGTCACTGACTGGCTGGCTTGCGGACTTAACCCCGAAAAGTCAACCATTTATATGCAATCACTGGTTCCTGAGACCGCTGAACTCCATATTTATTTAAGTATGATAACCCCGCAGCACTGGGTAGAAAAAGACCCGACCCTTAAAGACATTGCAAAAATCGTTAAATCAGGGGACGGAAGCAACGAAGGCATAACATACGGACTTCTTGGCTATCCGGTATTAATGAGCGCCGATATTTTATTATTCAACGCAGAATTTGTGCCTGTAGGGATAGATCAGGTTGCTCACGTTGAAATTACAAGGGATATAGCAAGAAGATTTAATTCTATGTACGGTGTGGATGTGTTTAACGAGCCCAAACCATTACTCAATAAGTGTTCTTACATCTGCGGAGTAGACGGTAATAAAATGGGTAAATCCTACAATAATGATATCAAAATTTCTGATACCGAAGAAGCCACTGCAAAGCGTGTTATGCAAGCCATCACAGACCGTTCAAGAATACGGCGTGACGATTTAGGGCACACAGACCAGTGTGAAGTAGCGTTCAAATACTGGCAAATTTTCGGTACTAAAGAAGAAATTGAAGAAATTAAACAGGGATGTGAATCCGGAACAATAGGCTGTGCTGATTGCAAGCGGAAACTTGCGGCAAAAGTTAATGCCCGATTACAAGAAATTCGTGAAAAACGTAAATATTACGAAGAACATCCTGAAATTGTAAAAGATATTATTATCAACGGTTCAGAAAAAGCAAGAAAAACAGCAAGAGAAACTCTGGATAAAGTAAGAGATGCTATAAAGATTTACTAACTTGCTCTTCGCATTAAATCAGAAAGTTTAATATCTTTTGTTTTAATAGAAACTTCTTTTCTTACAGGTTTAACCGGTTCTTTTCTGTATTGAGAAAGACCTATTGTCCTGTCTGATTTTTTTATCATAAAAAGTTCCAGAATAAAATTTAAAAATGCTTTCATCACGGCTCCTTATATATTATTATAACCTGTTTTTTTATTTCATTATCATACATTAAAACTATTTTTTGTACATAAAACAATATCACTCGTGGTAAAATAAAGATATATAATATACCGGAGTTGAACTTGAATTGCGATATTGAAGAAAATTTTAACCATGCTTTGAATTTATGCAGTCAAAAGATAGAGCATAGCAAATTAATAGAGTTTCTAAAATCTGGCTCTGTTGCAGAGAAACAAATTGCAGCATTAAATCTTGACTGCATACAAGCACAGGACGAAGCTAATATTTTTATATCAAACCTTACAGGATGCGACGGAAAAATAAGAGAGGCAATTGCCTCAAGATTATATGATTTTTTACAAAGTTATCCCCTAATGTTTATCAAATATCCCGAAATTTATGCTGATGCATCTATTGATATTAATGCAAATATTTCCAGGCTTGTCATTGATAGTATTGAAGTATTTTCAGGAGATAAAGAATTCGGCACCGTATACGCTAACAAGCTGGTGAATTTCATAAATGAAGGCTTTGAAGAAATATCAAAGATAAAATTCAGAGACAAAAAATATGTATTAAATAAACAGCTTTTTAAAATTTACTGGTCACTTGAAGGATTATACGCGTTCTCAAAATATATTAACGAAAGTACCTTATTTAACATCATAAAGCAGGTTCTCGCGCGTCCTGAATACACAATAAGAGAAAAAGCCGCAAAAATTTTATCACAACAAGGTAACAACGAACTATTTAAAGATTTATACGAAAAGGTCATTAACGACGAAAACTTTTATGTTAGATTTGCAGCAAAAAACAACAAGGAGATATCATGAAAATTCTTGTAACAGGTTCTAACGGAATGCTTGGACAAGACTTATGTCCGGTACTTGAAGACGAAGGATACGAAGTCATTGAAACTACACGAAGAAGTATGGATATTACGGATAAAGAACAGGTTAAAAATGTCATAAAAGGTCACTCACCCGAATTAATAATACATCTTGCCGCATACACTGATGTAGAAAAAGCCGAAAATGACAGAGAAGAAGCGCATAACATAAATGTTCTGGGTACACGGAACATTGTAGAACTATGTAAACAACACGATATACCATTAGTTTACATTTCATCCGATTTTGTTTTTGACGGAGAAAAAGAAGTTCCGTATGAACCGGAAGATAAACCGCATCCTATAAATTACTACGGGCAGACAAAATTTGACGGAGAAGAAGCGGTAAAAGAATTATCAAAATATTATATCATTAGAACAAGCTGGCTCTACGGGCATCACGGTGTTAATTTTGTTACCAAAATGCTTACTCTTGACAGAAACAAAGAAATAAAAGTTGTAGACGATCAAATCGGTTCTCCAACCTGGACAGTAGACGCATCAATCGGAATTGTAAATATTCTGGACAAAGAATACGGGGTTTATAATGTTTGCAACAGCGGCGCCGTTTCAAGATATAAATTTGCAGAAGAAATCTTTTCGGTATTCGGAATAAAAGCCGATATCATACCGTGTAAAACAAAAGATATTCAATCAACCGTACGCCGTCCAAAATACAGCGTATTAAACAATCACGGGCTATGCAGGGATTGGAAATCCGCACTTAGAGACTTTGCTGCCCTTGCGGAATTTTAAAATTACCGTCCCATATAGATTTTAAAAGTTTATTTAACGGGTTACAAAAACGTGATAACTGTAAACCGATTTTATTTGTCGTATAAGGACTGTTTTTTACAAAATTAGAATTGGGGCACAGGTTATTTTTGTCAAGATGATTAACTATTCTTTTTGATATATCACAAGCGATTGTTTCATTCGGAGAATGACCGGCATAATCACAAATTTTTGAGGTAAGATTTATATAATTCTTTTTATAACTGTCAATAGCTGTGGAATTCAACAATTTCACTAATACTTCAGCAGCAGCAACAGCGCCTAATTTATCTATCATATTGCATTCATGCATTATATGCCCAAATTCATGAAAATTTTATTACAAAATGTAACAATTTTTAGTATTTTTTCTTCTAAATAGCAATTTTTTATTTTCACATATTTATTTATAACCGTACAGTATAAGGATGTAGTATGATTTTACCAATACAAAAATCAAACTTTATTAACAAACCTAACATT
>CASELB010000018.1 GCA_949288685.1 uncultured bacterium | reverse complement strand
GAAAAGCGAGCAGGTTAAAACTCGGGCGCTTTACGATTGATAGTACAAATTTATTAATATTCATAAAGTGATAATACCATTTTGATACTGACAAGACAATAGAAAAGGAGATATAAAATGACAAATTTTAAAAATGATATAGACAAGCACAATTTAATGATGGAATGTTCAGAGTTTTCATACAATCCAACGGAAAGGCAAATCCCTGGAGGCTGTGATGTTCTTGCCATGAGTGATCCTGATGACAATACCGGATTTGCGGCTGTAGCTCTCCGGCATGGTAAGGAGATAATAATTGCGTTTAGAGGAACAGAAGATTTCAATGTAGCGATAAAAGAGTTTAGTTTGCGAAATGCCCCAGATACTAAAAATGATTTAGTTATGTGGGGTAAACAACAACTTCCAGGTCAGGCGTATCGTGCCTTGATGTTTTATGACACAATAAAGAAGAAGTATCCCGATAATGAAATACTATTAACCGGACATTCTCTGGGCGGCAGTCTTGCCCAGATTGTAGGTTCGTGGCGAAAAGTCAAGACATGTACTTTTAACCCTTACGGTACACGGAATATATTAGAGCGGGCAAATGTAAAAATTGATAATGCAGAAATTATCAATTATTGTAATCCTCTTGATCCTATAACAGAGAGTAACGGAGAGAATCAGGTTGGAGAAAATTATATTTTGTGGTCTAAGTCAGATAAAAAAGGTAAGAAAGGCTTTTTGTTGCCTCAACACTTTTTGGAAAATAATCAGCCTATAGACAAACAAATGCCTGTTAGTTTTGGAAAAATAGAACTTCCGAAGGAACAAAGAGAGGTATACTATGAAGGGCAGGCTGATAGTATTTATGACAACTTACCCCCTCGCAACGGTATGGTGCATGTAAACGCGTACAAGCGTGATGACGGTACAAAAGTACGTGAATATTGGCGGCGTTTCCCTGATGCTGATATTATATCTAGCCCGAAGAAATTGTCTGACATGGAGCCGGATGAACTCAATCATGCACTTGATATACTTATGAATTTAAATAAATAGTCCTTTCTTTGTTAGTAATATTCTATAACTGTGACTGCATTATGTAATGCAGTCTTTTTTTAAATAAATCTCATTGTAAAAAAGGAAATAATAGTATAAAGAATGATACAAATATAAATAATTGTCGGAATAACTACCGCATAAAAACGCACCGGTGTTTTCCGGTACGGCATAGGTTTAAGTATTATTTTCCTGATAAGTTCAACAATGATTGTAAGAATATATAACGGCACCGCACAATACAAAATACTATATATAGAAAAAATAATACCAAATACTATCATCCAACCATAAGTATCAGTTGCTGTTGGCGTTGATGAAGGGATATAATAAATATGAATTAATATAGTATATATAATATAAAACAAAATAAAATTCATAATAATTAAATACTTATTAAATAAAATAATGTGTAATTTTTTAAATATACATCCGATAAGAAAAATAATTGAAGTGTAAATAATGGCTCCGGTTGCTATATAGAAATATACTATAAAATAATATGACAATGAATCTTTAAAACCATAAAACGGAATAAACTGAAAAGCACCCGGAACGCCGGCAATTGCCAGAACCGCCAAAGTAAACGCTTGAAAAGCAAGCAGGTTAAAACTCGGGCGTTCTATGATTGATAATATGGATTTATTAATATTCATAAAGTGATAATATCATTTTTATATTGACATGACAATATTAGAGAGAAATTCCTGTAATTAAACGGTTATTTTTATGTAAAAATCCCTATCATAATATAAAGAATGATACAAATATAAATAATTGTCGGAATAACTACCGCCCAAAAACGAATGGGAGTTTTGTAATATGGAGGGGGGGCAAGTCTTATGTTATTCATTTGTTCAATAACAAACATAACGACATAAGGGATAATAGTACATATAAAAATCTCAAGTGTTAATAGAAGAAAGTAACCGAAAATTTCTACGACTAAATTTATTGTTTCGGAAGAATTTTGTAATTCAAGTAATAATGTTAATATTCCGAATAAAATGTAAAATATGACAGCGTTGGCAATAATCAATTTTTTGTTAAAAATAATATATGCTTTATTTAGTGTATTTGCAAGGATAAAAAGAAATATCGTATAAGCGGATGTTATTGTTGCTACGAGGAATAATTCGTAAATATAATACCGGTATAATTTTCCCAGCCCTAAAAAAGGTGCAAACTGAAAAGCACCGATTGCGCCGGCAATTGCCAGAATAACAAAAGTAAACGCCTGAAAAGCAAGCAGGTTAAAACTCGGACGCTCTATGATTGATAATATGAATTTATTAATATTCATAAAGTGATAATACCATTTTGATATTGATATGACAATATTAGCGGAAAATACTTATAAATAAACGATTATTTTTATGTAAACATCTCTATAATAATGTAAAAAATGATACAAATATAAATAATTGTTGGAATAACTACTGTGCAAAAACGCACCGGTGTTTTCCGGTAAGGCATAGGCGCAAGTCTTATTTTCCTGACAAGTTCAATAATGACTGTAAGAATATATAATGGCACCGCACAATACAAAATACTATATATGAGGAACCCAATACCGAAAACCAGTATCCATGCATATCCATCTCCCTCTGATGGTGTTGTTGGTGCTGTATGGTAATTACAAATTAAAATACTATATATGATATAAAACAAAATGAAATTGGTAATAATCAGATATTTATTAAATAAAATAATATGTAATTTTTTAAGTATACATCCGATTAGAAAAATAATTGAAGTATAAATAATAATTCCGGCGGCTATATAAAAATATCCTATGAAATAAAATGTATATATTCCGTCCAGCCCGAAAAACGGTGCAAACTGGAAAGCCCCTATAGCGCCGGCAATTGCCAGAATAACAAAAGTAAACGCCTGAAAAGCGAGCAAATTAAAACTCGGACATTCTGTGATTGATAGTAAGAAGTTCTTTATGCTCATAAAAGAATAATACCATCCGGCAGTCAATACGGTCAATGATTAATCATATAAAATACACCGTACACTGTGAGTATTTGATATTCGTTTTAAGACAGGATTTTTAATGCATTTTTCTGAGATACATTTTGTACAACGCGGGATGAATGCGCAACCCATGTTTTTAATTATTTCCGGCTCTTTGTCGCTAACGGCAGGTTTTGCTTTCCCTATGTATGGTATGGAGTCAAGCAGTGTTCCGGTGTACGGGTGTTTCGGGTTGTCAAAAATATCTTTGACCGTTCCAAGTTCTTCAAGTTCTCCGAGGTACATTACCCCGACCCTGTCCGACAAATATCTTATTACGCGCAAATCGTGAGATATAAATATAATTGTTAAATCATATTTGTGTTTCAAACTGTTTAAGAGGTTTAAAATTTGTGCCTGAATACTGGCATCAAGAGCACTTACAGGTTCATCAGCAATAATAACTTCCGGCATGGAAACAAGTGCACGTGCAATTGCTATCCGCTGACGCTGTCCGCCTGAAAACTCGTGGGGGTAATTCTCCAGTGCGCTGCTGCTTAAACCTACGTCTTCTATGACTTTTTCTACTCTTTCCTGTTTTTCTGTTTTTGTTAGCTCTGTATTTATATCCAACGGTTCTATTAGTGTATCGTAAATCTTCATCTTGGGATTAAGGCTGTGATACGGGTTTTGAAACACCATTTGTATTGATTTTGTAAACTCTTTTTTTTCTTTGTTGTTAAGTTTGTTTATGTCTTTTCCTTTAAATAATATCTGTCCGGATGCCGGTTTCAGGAGCCTTATGATACTTTTGGCAAGTGTTGATTTCCCGCAGCCGGATTCTCCCGCTATTGCAAAAACTTCTCCTTTTTTTATATCAAAACTTACGTTTTTTACTGCACGAACAATCTCTCCGGAGGATTTTCCCGCCGGAGTATAATTGACTGAAAGATTACAAACTTCAATAATGTTCTCAACCATAAGAACATAATTTCATATTTTAAGAATAAAAACAAGCCCGCCAAGGTTAATCAGCTATCTATAATCTATAGCTGAAACTTCTTTGGATTTGCTGGTCAGCCGCGCCGTTTAAGGATTGAAGTTCAGTATTAACCATATTGAGTTTGTTCTGGTATTCCTGCATGCGCATATCAATCTTTTTTTCCATCAACTCCAATTTTTCGCGCCGTGCGCGTAACCTTTTTACAACAGGGCTGTTGTCGTCCAGGTCCTGACCGGCATCAATGTAATCCGTGACAGAACTTGCAAGTTCCATTTTTGCCTCCGCCAAATCGGAGATAAACGCTTCTAAATCGTGCTGCCTTGCTACCAGCATTTGCGTTCTGAAAATCGTCGATACTACACCCATAACACACACTTCCTTATCTTAGTTGGTT
>CASELB010000017.1 GCA_949288685.1 uncultured bacterium | reverse complement strand
CGCTGAACGTGCTTGAATTTCAGCGGGGTAAGGCACAAAAACAGAAATAAATTGAGTTGCAAATTTATCTCCGCGGTTTGCCATTTTCTTTAAGTCTTCGTAAGAGTGCTCAGAAACTGCAAGTTTACAGCAGGCTCCGCACTTGGAACAATTGTATTCATCTTTTTTTAGCATAATACTTTTTTGCATATTTTTTAGTGACTGTTTGTAGTCACTGTTTAAAAATGCAATAAACTTAAGCTGCCAGTCTCTGTACGGACATTTTGCCGGATAAGAATCAAAAATAGTAAAGTTTACGGGTTTATCTTTACAGTTAATAGTGCAGGAATTGCAGGATACGGAAGGCTTCATCTTGTCAGCTTCTATTCTTAAACTTTCTGCTGCCTGAATGAAAATTTTTCTGTAGTTCTCTTTAAGGTCGTTATATTGAGCGTTGATTGCTTTATTAAAATTAAACTCTTCCATACTTATAATGCTACCATAAATTACCTGTAAGGGCAATGAAAGCGGTAATTTTAGTATTTATACTGTTTAAGAAAACAGGAGGTGGATTTTGATAAGTGAAAGAATTATTAACATCATCAACGAGCAGATTAACAGGGAGTTTTATTCAGGCTATTTATATTTGTCAATCTCTGCTTATTTTAGGGAAATCGGTTTATTCGGTTTTGCACACAGGACAAAAGAGCAGGCGGCAGAAGAGATGGAACATGGAATGAAACTGTTTGGCTTTATAATTGACAGAGACGGTAAAGTAGAACTCAAACAAATTGCAACCCCTGTATTTGAAATGGGAAATCCGCTTGAGATTTATCAAAAAATTTATGAGCACGAAAAAAGTATAACAGAAGCAATAATGGATGTTGCTAAATTCGCGGAAGAAGAATGCGACAGAACAACATTATCTTTTATCGACTGGTATATAAATGAACAAATTGAAGAAGAACGTAACGCCCTTGATATCATAAAAAGATTAAAAGCGTTTGGCGAAGACAGAGCATCGCTGTTCCTTATGGATAATGAATTAAGTCAATACTCGCGGGATTAACTATTGTTCTACGACTTCCCGTTCTTTGTAACGGGCGCGTTTTGCGTTAACTGCAGAGCAAACCATATTTAGTTTCTGCGACAGCATAAACATATTCCTTTGAATGGATGCAATATCGTTCATTGTTTCCAGCATTTTGTTAGGATCAACCATCGATGTTACATTTGTATGATTGTCAACTTGCTCATTAGCGTACTTTTTGACTAACAATTTGTCAATATAATCTCTTGCTCCGACAGACATATCTAAATTCCTCTTTTAAATTCCCCTGTATATATAAAAAGCAATTTTGGGTTACAAAATTGCTTTTTTTGTGTGAAATATTACAAAATATTACAAAGATGTTAAATTGAACAATCGTGTTTATTCGCGTAATCAATTCTTCCTATGAGTTTATTTAGGTTTGTCATTACTTCACGGAATTGCGGAATAGAAAGACTTTGTGCCCCATCCGAGTATGCTTTGTCCGGATTGTGATGGACTTCCATCATAATCCCGTGCGCGCCTGCTACAAGTGCGGCTTTACTCATGGGCTCTATTAAGAACCTTTTTCCTGTTCCATGCGACGGGTCAACTATTATCGGGAGATGTGAGAGTTTTCGTATTAACGGGACGGCTGCTATATCCAGTACGTTCCTTGTATACGTGGAATCAAATCCTTTTATTCCGCGTTCGCAAAGAATTACCTGTTCATTGCCGTTTGCAAGGATATGTTCTGCGGCAAGCAAAAATTCTCTTATACTTGCAGCGCCGCCGCGTTTTAACATAACCGGTTTTCTGCACTTACCTACCGCTTTTAGGAGCTTGAAGTTTTGCATGTTTCGTGCACCAATCTGAATGATATCGGCGTATTCCATAACCAGCGGCAAATCAAGAGTGTCCATAACCTCTGTAACTACAAGCAAACCTGTTTTCTCGCGTGCTTCTGCCAGATATTGCAGACCTTTTTCTTCCATACCCTGAAAGTCGTAAGGAGATGTTCTTGGTTTAAAAGCGCCACCTCTGAGTATTTTTGCCCCCATTTCTTTTGCGGCATAGGCAACTTCAAGCAGCCCGTCAATTTCCCGTTCTACGCTGCAAGGTCCGGCCATTATTACAGGACGCTCATTTCCGCCTATTTTCAAACCGTTTGAAAATTCTATTACTGTATCTTCTTCTTTTGTTTCACGGCTTGCAAGTTTAAACGGTTCCTGAATAATTTTTACTTCTTTTACTCCGTCTAATGATGATATG